>JAHWKS010000119.1 GCA_019347795.1 Planctomycetota bacterium
TTTGGCCTCTTGATGCAGCTCGTCGGCCTCGGTTAATTCCTCCGGCTTCTTCTTCCGCCGCCGGGCCAGCCATTGCCGCCCCCATCCCAGGCGGCGGTGATAATCGGCGATCAGCAGCGTGGCGATCGAATTCAGGCCCGAGTCCATCGACGACATCGAGGCCGCCAACAGCGCCGCCACGATCAGCCCCGCGACGCCCCAGGGGAGCTGCGTCGCCAGGAACCAGGGAAACAGCTCATCCTGCGCCCGGCGATTGAGAATGATCTCGCCGATTTGCAGCTCTCCCCGCGGCGGCGAGCGCATCGCCAGCCGCGTCACGTCCAGCCGCTCCTCGCCGGTGGCGGGATCGATCGCGATCAGCTCCTCCGCGCTCTCAAACGGCTCCTTGGTGTTGGGACGAAGCAGTCGCCTTTCGGCCACGAGGCGCCGAACGGTTTCGGGCGTGAGCGGCTCGCGCCAGTCGATGAGCGGCGCCCCCTCGGTCGGGTCGAGCAGTGGCTCGCCGGTCCGCAGATCGATGCGGGGCCGGCCGTGCTCATCCACGAGCGGCGTGCGGCGCGTCGCGGGATCGGTGATCGAGCCGCGGGTGGCGTTATCGACGTTTACCACCCAATTCGGCCGCATCGCCTCCGGGTGATCCTGGTAGAACGCCAGCAGCGAAATCCCCACGTACACCAGTGCGGCGCTCATCACGGTGAGCGAGACGCAGTTGAGCGCGAAGGAGCGGCGGGCCTCGTTCACATCCTTGGCGGTGAAGTATCGCTGCACGGTGATCTGGTCGGCCACGTAGAACGAGAGGAGCGCCAGGAAGAAGTGCGGCAGGACGCCCCACACCGACCATCGCTCGGTGAGGCTGAACTCGGGCGCCGCCAGCGCCGTGCGGTCGAGGCTTTGAGCCACCTCGCGGACGCGGTCGGGGCCGCCCTCCACGCGCCACCACACGGCGCCGATCACGATCAGCACCCCGCCGATCATCACGAGGCTTTGAATCACGTCGGTCCAGATGACCGCCTTCATCCCGCCCAGAAACGTATAGAGCGTGCCCACCGCCCCCAGCAGCAGGACCAGCCAGAGCGTGGAGATCTCCCACCCGGCCGCCGCCACCAAAGCCTTGGACGGCGCGTAGAGCACGCCCCCCAGCCACAACAGTCGCCAGATGACGAACGCCGCGCTGGCGACGTGCCGCGTCGTTGCGTCGAACCGCAGCTCCAGGTACTCATAGATTGAGTACACGTCCAGCCGCTGGTAGAGCGGGAGAATCCACGCGGTCATCAACGGGAGCGTGAGCCACGCCGCCGCCGGCAGCACCAGCAGCTTCCATCCCACGTAGTAGCCTTCGCCGGGATAGCCGGTATAGCTGAGGGCCGAGAGGAGCGTCGCCATCAGCGAGAGCCCAACCGGCAGCCACCCCATCGATCGCCCCGCCAGAAAGAAGTCGCGGCTGGTGTGCTGCTCCCGGCTGAAGTACACGCCGATCAGCAACATCACGAGCAAGTAAAAACCGAGAACGGCGTAATCGAGCGGATGCATGAGCAAGTGGAGAGACAACGGCGGCAGACGTTGGCGGCGTCAAGCGTAGCACCCGCTTCACCGCAGAAGCAACACGCCGGGCGCCGCGTTTCAGGGATAATGACGGGGAACGTGGCGACGCCCATCCTCGCGTACCTGGGCGGCTTGGCGGGAATGCTCGCGCGCCGCTCGCGGCGGGCGCGGAAACGCATCGACAAGAAGTCCGATCGGCATGAGCGCGACGGGAGTGTGCGCAATCCTCGCGACGTCAAAGATCGAGCACGCTTAGCTCGGCCAGGCAGGTGAAATAGACGCCGCTGTGCTCGAACGATGTGTCGCGATGATAATGGCCGAAGATCCACCGCGCCGGCGGGTGGATTTCCAGCATCGCCTGGAGGGCGAGCTGTGTCCGCGTGCGCGGCTCCTCCTCAAAGCCGAAGGCACGAAGCACCGTTGCGTCGCCGACGATCGGGCTGACGCTTAGCGGGCAGTCGTGCGTTACCACCAACTGCGGTTTGACCCGTTCGTACTCGCGAATCGCCGCATCGAGCTGCTCCTGGGTTAGCTCTTCCTCGGGCCACCAGTCGAGTTGCGGCGTGCGGAAGTTCTTGTCGATCGACAGGGCGCCGCGGACGAAGAACATTTCCACGCCGGCCGCCTCGTGGACGCCGAAGTCGCCCAGGCAGTGGGGCGGGAGAAGACCGTAGTCATCGTGATTGCCGGGAATGAAGCGGTGTCGCGCCGGATCGAGTTGATCGATCACGGCGGCGTAGTGGCGGCGAAAACCCAAATCGCCAACCTGCACCGTGTGCTCCGCGGCGCGGCAGAGCGGGACATAGCGATGGATCTGCCCGTGCACATCGCCGATGAACCTGAGCGGGATCATGGAACAAGGCCATGGGTCAAGAAAGGGCAACGCCACGACCGGCGGCCGCGGCGTTTGGTCGTCAACAATATAGCCGTCCCTAGTCGCCGAAGTCATAGACGAGCTTGCCCGGCGGGACCTTCGCGGCGATCTTTGCGAACGCTTCCAGCACCTGGCTTTAGCTTCTTTTCCGCGGGGAGGTCGAAAACCGCCAAAGATCCTCTCATCCCTTGGCGTAATCCGGCCATCCGGATCCTGCAAAAAACTGCTCTTGCACATCGATGGCGAATTTTTTATTTGTTCAATAGTGGCGATCCTCCCGCCGATATGGGAGGGTGCTGCGACCTGTCCCGGGGAAACTGGCCGGCCACGAAGGCTACCGTTTACGTCAAGGAGGACGCCCGTGGATGCTCTTTCCGCTGCCCTTGCGCTTTGTCTGTCCGCCGCGGCCCTCACCCCCGCGGAGGAGGTGGCGATCGACCAGGTCGATCTGGTCGAGGTCAACCACTTTTACGACGAGCACGGCCGGCGCGTATTCGACCAGGTGATCTTCTACGACTGGTCGCCCGGCGCCGGCCGGTATCAGGTGCGGGCGTGGCGCCTCTTGAAATCGCAGAGCCAGTTCCCGATCAAGAATTGGGAGCGGGGTGACTTCACCGCCGTCTGGCACGACGGCGAAGTGCTCCGCGAGGTGCGGGCCGCGTCCTTCCGCGAAACCTGGACGCAGTACGACCCCGAGCTCGTCGAGCGCGACTACCTTCCCAAAGACCGGCGCCGCGAGCTTATGAAGCCGGTGTGGGTGCGGTAGCGCGGGCGTAGAATTCCACCACGACGCTCTCGTCCTCGCGAGCCGGACTTGTAAGGCGGACGTCGATGCGGGCGCCGTAGGACTCGACCTGGCCGACGGCGATTGCGGCGTCGGGGCCATCCATCTGCTCGACGGACAGCTCGGGCGGGCGCTCCAGCGGAGGACAGAAAGCGACGTGCAGGTGTTGGACGCGCTGGTTCGATGAAAACTCGCCTCGAAGCCGGCCGTGGATCACCTCGGCGCCGTCTTCGTCGCGATAACGGGTGAGCTGTTGAAGCTGCCCGGGAGGAAAGTCGGTCTCGTCCGCGTCAAGACCAGACGGGGTCGGGGTGGTTTTTCGGCCATGGATCCCGCGATGTGGCGAAACGTCCGGCCGAAAAACCGACCCGACCCCTTCCGCGTCGAGGCCAATCGGGGTCGGGGTAGTTTTTCGGTCATGGATCTCGCGATGTGGCGAAACGTCCGGCCGAAAAACCTCCCCGACCCCTTCCGGTTCCGAATGCGCCGTGTCCGGCATCGGCGTGGGGCTTCCGGCGACTGCTGCCGACAAGCGGCTCCAGTGCCAGGTTTCTTCGATCGACAGCGCCGCCCAGAGCAGGATCACCGCCCACAGCGGCGAATGGGGCGACGACACCGCTGTGGCAAGGAGCACCGCCGCTACGGTCGGTACAAGTTGCAGCGGCATCTCCCGTCGCCGGCGACTCGGCCGCATTGCCCGGCGATGATCAGCAATTCGCAGCGCCACCAGCGACCCGACGATCAACAGCGTCAGCAGCAGCAGTCCTCCGCCGCTGAGCTCGGCCGTGAAACCGATCAGGATGCGGCGAAGTAAAAAAATCGCTGCCACCACGGACGCCAGAAAGCCGCCGAGCGCCGCCAACCATCGTCCCAACCCACGCAGCGAAGTTGCGTGCGCGACGCTCGTTAACGTTGTAAGCCGAGCCGCCATGGAAGTGCATCCCTGCACCGGTCACAACCGCACGCATTCGGCGCCGGCTGATTCGGTTCCTACCGACCCGCGGCGACGGGCGTTTTCAGACCCGCGGCTTCGGCCAACTCTTCGGCCCGATCGGTGTTTTCCCAGGTAAAATCGGGGTCGCTGCGGCCGAAATGGCCTCCCGCGGCGGTCTTGCGATAGATCGGCCGGCGCAGGTCCAGGTACTTGATGATGCCGCCGGGGCTGAGCGGGAAGAACTCCCGCACCACACGGCAAATGCGGTCGTCCGAGACGCGGCCGGTTCCCAGCGTGTCCACGTGAACGCTGACCGGCTCCGACACGCCGATGGCGTACGCCAACTGCACTTCACAGCGCTCCGCCAAGCCGGCCGCCACGATGTTCTTGGCCACGTGGCGGGCCATGTACGCCGCGCTGCGGTCCACCTTGGTCGGGTCCTTGCCGCTGAAGGCGCCGCCCCCGTGTCGGCCCCAGCCGCCGTAGGTGTCCACGATGATCTTCCGCCCCGTCAAGCCGCAGTCGCCGTGCGGGCCGCCGATCACGAACCGCCCCGTGGGATTGATGTGGTACTTGATCTTCCCCTGCGCCAACTCCTCCGGCAGTTGCGGCTCGACGATGGCCTCGCGCACATAGCGATGGATTTCCTCGTTCGACACATCGGGCGAATGCTGCGTCGACACCACGACCGTGTCGATCCGCACCGGCCGATCGCCGTCGTACTCCACGGTGACCTGGCTCTTGCTGTCGGGACGCAGCCAATCGACCTCGCCCTGCTGCCGGGCCTCAGCCAACCGATTCAGGATGCGATGCGACAACGCGATCGGCAGCGGCATTAACTCCGGCGTGTCGTTACAGGCGAAGCCGAACATCAGGCCCTGATCGCCGGCGCCGATCTCTTTGCCCTTCTCGGAGTCCTCGTCCACGCCTTGGGCGATGTCGGCGCTTTGCTTGCCCAGGGCGACCAGCACGGCGCAGGTGTCGGCGCAAATGCCCATGTGGTCGTCGGTATAGCCCACGTCGCGAATCACGTCGCGGACGGTCTTCTGAATGTCGATCACCGCCTTGGTGGTCACTTCCCCCGCGACAATCGCCAAACCGGTGGCGACCATCGTCTCGCAGGCGACCCGGCTGTACGGGTCCTGGGCGAAAAG
Organism: Planctomycetota bacterium; assembly: GCA_019347795.1. Classification (GTDB taxonomy): domain Bacteria; phylum Planctomycetota; class Planctomycetia; order Pirellulales; family Pirellulaceae; genus JAHWKS01. The sequence goes on from JAHWKS010000119.1 coordinate 5,289, forward strand.
GGCGTCCAGCACGCCGTCGGAAATCTGATCCGCCAGCTTATCGGGATGCCCCATGCTGACCGACTCGCTGGTGAACAAATACTTGCCGCTCGCCACGAACGAACTCCTTGTCAAAATGCACCGGTCACGAAGATCGGGGGCATTATAGAGGAGCGAAAGCAGCATGGGCAAGCTCAGATGAGGCGGGATTTGGGCCGGCGGGCGGCCGCGTCAGCTTGCCTTTCGATTCTGCGCGGGCAATGATGGAGGGCCGCGCTGACGTGGGCGCGCCGATTTCATCACTGAAGGAGATTTCCCATGCGCCGCTCGAATCGAACTCTGTTGCTTGCTGGAATCTTGGTTGCGCTCTCCGGCGCCTTTGCCGACGGCGCCGAGAAGATCAAGGTGCTGATCGTGACCGGCTTCGACGTCGCCTCCCATCAGTGGGAAGAGTCGGCTCGAATGAACCAAGGCATTTTGCAGGAGTCCGATCGCTTCGACGTGGCGATCAGCACGGACAAGGAGGTTTTCGCCTCACCCAAGTTGAGCGACTACGATGTGCTCGTTTTGAACTTCGGCTTCTGGAACGAGCCCGAGCCGAGCGACTTGGCGAAGACAGGCTTGCTTGATTTCGTGAAAGAAGGGGGCGGAGTGGTGGCGCTGCACTTCGCCTGCAGCTCGTTCCAGGATTGGGACGAGTACGGCGAGCTGCTGGGCCGCGTGTGGGTGAAAGGCGTCGGCGGACATGGCCCGTACAGCGAGTTCACCGTGAACATCAAAGACGCCGAGCATCCCGTCACCAAGGGCCTGGAGGACTTCAAGACCGAAGACGAGCTGTACGCTAAGCTCTCCGGCGATGCGGAGATCCAGGTGCTGGCCACGGCCGACTCCGACTGGAGCGGCAAGACCGAGCCGATCGTCTTCGCCAAGACCTACGGCAAGGGCCGCGTGCTGCAGAACGTCCTCGGCCACGGCCTCGACGCCAAGCGAAACCCGGACTACCAGAAGCTCCTCCGCCGCGGCGTCGAATGGGCCGCCACGGGAAAGGTGACGGTCGAGTAAGGACCGTTCGAGAAACGAATGTCCTTAACCTGCCCTTGTGGGGGAGGTCGGACGCGGTAGCGGCCGGGTGGGGGCGGGTAAGCTCGACGACAGTTGTTTCTCGAGCGACCCTAAGCAAAAGCGTGTCCGGCAATCCTCTCCTGCCTGTGAGACAAGGGCAGGCTGCACTGTCTGAGGGGACTTTCCCGGTTAGAAAAACATTAACGATTGTGACGCCCGGCGTCGATATTCCCAACGAAGGCCCGATCCGTCAACTCAGACGAACCGGTGTATGATGTTGGAAAGTCGCGCGCCGATCCTCTTTGTCGTCAGTGTGCTCCTGGTTAGTGCGCGGGCGCGCGCGGAAGCGCCCGCCGCTCAACCGGCGGCGCCGGGCATCATGCATCAGGGCAGATTCATCGGCTTTGTGCCGGCTCACCTCAAGACCGAGCGAAACGCCGCTTCCGCCGCGGCCGCTCCTTCGACCGAAACGATCCATCAGGCGGAATTTGTTTCGGACGCCGTTCCACAGCCGGAGGATTGGGTTGAACTGCTCGCGGTTCCCTCCGTGGGCGATGTCCCGGTCGGCTCGGTTGTTGAGGAAGGCGTTCCTAGCCTGCCGATTCATCGATGCGCCCCTTTCTGCGGCAATACACCTTATTTCTGGGGCCGGGCCGAATACCTGCTTTGGTGGACGAAGGGCATGGACGTGCCGCCGCTGGCCACGACCAGTCCTGCCGGCGCCCCCCTGAACCAATCCGGCGTACTTGGACAGCCGGGAACCACTGTCTTGTTTGGACAGACGGGCCTCAACGATGAGTCCCGCTCGGGAGGCCGATTCACGCTCGGCGCCTGGCTCGACCCCTGCCGGCGCCACGGATTGGAAGCGAATTACTTGTACTTGGAGACGGAGACCGCCGCGTTCTCGGCGTCCGACAAAGATTTTCCCATACTGGCCCGCCCGTTCTTTAACGTGCAGAACAACATCCAGGACGCGCGCCGGATCGCGTTTCCGGGCGACGTTTCGGGAAGCCTGAACATTCAAGTCGAAACCGAGTTCCAGGCATTCGAGGCGTTGTACCGCGTCCAGCCCTGCAACGCGCCGAGCCCGGACGTCGAGTTCGTGCTGGGGTATCGCTTCGGCGAATTGGAAGACGGCGTGACGATTCGCGAGAGCACGCAAGCCTTGGCTGCTCCCATTGCGGGGACAACCTTCGATCTTCGCGACGAGTTCCACTCGCGAAACACCTTTCACGGCGGCGAGTTGGGAATCGTTTTCGCCTGCCGGCCACACGTTTGGTGGCGCCTGGAGGCGGCGGCGAAAATCGGCCTGGGAGTCACCGATTCGCGGGCGTCGATCATCGGGCAAACGACGACGACGACGGGCGGCGGCGCCGCGACGACGCAGGCAGGTCTGCTGGCCCAATCGACGAACATCGGCGTCTTTGAGCAAAGCGCCTTTTCGACGCTCTCGGAGCTTGACCTCATGCTCCGCCGGCGCGTGAATTCTGGATTGTCGCTGTTCGTCGGCTATTCGGTCCTCTACTGGAGCGACGTCGCCCGCGCCGGCGACCAGATCGATGTGGGCGTCAATCCATCGCAGATTCCCCCGGGGATGCTCGCCGGCCCCCCACGGCCGGCTTTCGCGTTCGAGCAAACCGGCTTCTGGGCTCAGGGATTGCGATTCGGCGGGGACTTCGCCTATTGAGGCGCCCCCGGGGAGGCTTCTCCGGCTCCCATTTCGGCAATTGTCGCGCGGATCGTTCGGATCGTGCGGGTATTCTCCAGGGCGAGATTCCTGTCAGGCGACCGCGGCTCGCGGGTCGATTGACACGTTGCCGGTTCCCTACGACGATGAAGGTTGATCGCCCGCTACTCCTTCCAGCGATCGGGGTCATCCATCAAATTGCCAACGCGAAAGTTCTGCTATGCGCCGACCACGGAAAAAAACTCGCCGAACCCGCAGACTGCGGCTTGAGTCGCTGGAGCCTCGATCCATGCTCCACGCCGCAGGTGTTTTGTCCGGGTCCGTTTACTTTGACGCCGATGGGGACGGCATGCGGGATGCGGGCGAGGTCGGCGTTCCGGGAGTCGTCATCGAATTGTCCGAGTCGGATTCGGCCGCCCCGTCGAACCGCTCGACGTTGACGGACGACAACGGCATCTACGCGTTCGATGAGTTGCCGCCGGGGACGTACGCGGTGTCTAAGCGGCAGTCGCCGGCTACGGTGGACGGGGACGATTCGACTTCCGTGCCCGGCGGCGCCGTCTCCGACGACGACGTTATCAGCAACGTGGTCCTGGCCGATCATCAGGAACTCGGCGGCCTGAACTTCGGCGAAGAGGGCCTGCGGCCGGAGGCGATCAACATCGCCTGGTTCTTCGCGTCGGCGCCGCCGACGGAGACGCTGCTGCGCGAGGCCGTCGCCCGGAGCGAAGAGCTCGCCGGCAACAATGCTTTGGCCGCTTCGATTCGGGCGGGCGCCGGCGACCTTGCCGACGGCGTCAACAGCGCCCCCATCGCAACGGACGACGTGTTTGCTGTTGAACAGGACGAAGTGTTGGCCATCGGCGCAGCCTCCGGCGTGCTGGCGAACGACTTCGACGTTGACGGTGACGCGCTTACGGCGTCGCTTGTCGGACAGGCCGGCAACGGAGTAGCGTCGCTCAACAACGATGGTTCCTTCATGTACACGCCGAACAGCGGGTTTTCCGGCGACGATTCGTTCACGTATCGAGCCAACGACGGCGCCGCGAACTCGAATGTGGCGACGGCGCGAATCACCGTCGCTCCCGGCGACGGCAACGAGTTGTTCGGCCCCGTCACGGAGGGGTCCTTCGAGGATCCTGATCTGCTCGGCGCCCGCACCGATCTGGCGGCGGGGGCGCCCCCAATCACCGTCACGCACCTCGATGGAGACATCGACTATACCGGCTACTCGAACCCTCCCACCTACGGACCTCACCACGGCTTTGATCCGGGCATCACGCCCCGCCCCACCGGCGTTTACACGACGGAGCAGCCCGAGGAGGATCTCGTCCACAACCTCGAGCACGGGCACGTTTGGATCAGTTACAACCCCAGCTTGATCGGCGCGGAAGACCTCGCGGCCCTGGAACAGCTTGTCCGGGACGGCAGCCCGAATCCCAACGGCGGAGGCGTCGGCGTCATTCTGACTCCGCGAGCGGCAAACGACACGGCGATCGCCCTGGCGTCGTGGGCACACCTGCTGACGCTCGACAACTACGATCCCGCGACTATCCGCAACTTTGTCGAAACGAACCGGGGGCACGCCCCGGAGGGATCCCCACGCCGGTGAGCCCCGTCGGGTCGGCG
>JAHWKS010000951.1 GCA_019347795.1 Planctomycetota bacterium
GGGAGATGGGCCAGCACCTCGTCGGCGTAGAGCACCAGCCCCACCGCGTCGTGCTGCTTGAGGGCCAGGTGCGCCGGCGCCGACGCCAGCGCGGCGCCGTACTCCAGCTTGCTCACGCCGGTATTGCGGCAGCTCATCGACCCGCTGGCGTCCAGCAGCAGGTAGAGGTTCATGTTCGTCTCGGCGTCGAACTGCTTGACATACAGCCGATGCTGCCGGGCGAAGAGCTTCCAGTTCACGTGCCGCAGGTCGTCCCCCTGCACGTACTCGCGGTGCGAGGCGAACTCGACGCTGAAGCCCACGAATGGGCTGCGGTGCAGCCCGTGCATGAACCCCTCGACGATCCCCCGCGCCCGCAGCTCGAGATTCTCCAGCCGCGAGAAGAAGGCGGGATCGGCGAGTTGTCGCGGGTCAAACGTCATGGCGGCGGAGTCATTCATCGGGAACCGGCGTGCGAGGCGTGGCGAAAAACGTCCAGGTGGGAAACGGCGCCTCGTCCCAGTTGACCCAAGGAACTTCCCACACCACGCGATCCTCGTACGTCACAATCAGTCCGCCGGACGTCATCCGCGCCGGCGCGTAGCGGTATCGCGGCGCACCCCCTTCCCCGCCGGCGTCCACCAGGATCACGAGGTCGGGATTCGTGCCGGTAGCGGCGAAGCCGAACGCAGCGCCCTGCAGCAAATCGCTTTCATCGGCATACTCGACGACGGGCGTGGGCAGCAGCCGCATCGACTGCGTGATGTCATTTTTCGCGTCCATCACGATACGAGCAGAAAATCGCCTCGCAATGGCGCGAAGCTGCCGGCGTCGCGTCGCGCTTCGCTCGGCAACCGGCGGCGCGTCCGGCAGATCGCGGAAGGCGACGCCCGGCGCCGTGGAGCGGTACGTTATCCCGCCGGGCCACTCCACAGCGACACGCCGCTCCGTGAGCGAAGCGAAACAGTAGCCCCACTGCGGCTCGCCGGTCGTAAGGTGATACTTGGCTTCGATCTTCTGCAGCGCGACCGGGCGGCCTGCGTCGGTCCAGACCCAGAGGGTGGCGTCGATGAACCGCCGCGGCTGATCGTCGTAGCGAAAGACGGGATTGGGCCGCAGCTCTACCTTGCCGCCGCCGTCCGCGTAGGCAACCTGCGTCTGCTCCGCCAGCGACCGCATCTCGTCCAGCAGTTGCGCTCGCCGCCGCTCGATCCGCTCATCGCCCAAGGCGGCCGCGGCAACAAAGGGGACTGCGCACATGATGCAGCATCTTATTAGTATGTGTAGCGCTTTCACGGAGCCCCCTCCACACGCGTTGAATCGATTGGATCGGCCGGCATCTCCTCGGCCCGCCAGATCAAGTGGTACTTGCCTTGCGGCAGCGGCGGCTTTACGCGGTCGCAGGACCACATCTCGCGCTGGCCGTTGTGCACGCTCATCGGCAGCGCGCCGAAGCGGGCGAAGGCGACGCGCCACGTCGGCGTAGGTCCATCATTCTGGGCTTCGACCACCGCGATCAATTCGGGATCGGTCGCCAGAGTGAAGGCGAACAAGGCGCCGTCGATCGCATCGGAAACATCTTCGGGATAGCGGTACAACGGCTGCGGCATCAGGCGCAGTTGATTGACCTCCTCCTCAACGATCCTCGCGGAAAGCCCGCGGACGATGTTTCGCATTTGCAGCAGCCGCACGGTGCGCGAGTTGGACGGCGCCGGGGCGTCTTCGAGAGATTGCCACCGCACCCCCGGCTCGCCGCTGACCCAGAGGACCGTCTCGCCGCGCGTCGCCAGCGTCTCCGGCGCCTCCAGCAGCGAATGCCACTCGTGCGTCACGAAACGAACCGTCGGATCAAGCCGATTACGGGCCGACCAGATGCTGCCGAACACCGCGGGGCGGCCCTCATCGGTCCACAGGAAGATCGTCCCGTGCTGGTCGTTGTGCCGCACGGGGTTCGTGTAGAACAGCAGCGGCGTGGGGTGCAGATCGAGCGCGGCCGGGCCGGAGCGCATCGTGATCGACTCGGCGATGCGGCGGTAGGCGGCTTTCCATTGTTCGCGCTGCTCGGCGTCGGGCGGGTCGTCTTGCGCGAGGGCCGACGCGCTGAAGAGCGCGAAACCGGCAAGCGTGAGGACGGACAGGATGTGGTGCTTCATCATTTTCATCGCAGGCTCTCCTCCGTGGGCACGGCTCGGAGGAGCCGCTCGACCAGGGCGTCGGCGTCGATGTTGTCGGCCCGGGCATGGAAGTTGAGCACCAGCCGATGCCGCAGCACCGGCGCCGCGACGGCTTGAATGTCGGCGAAGTCTACGTGGTACTTGCCGCTCAGGATTGCCCGGCCCTTGGCCCCCAGCACCAGATACT
>JAHWKS010000120.1 GCA_019347795.1 Planctomycetota bacterium
GTCCACCCTGTAGAAGCGGTAGTTGGGCGCGTGGGCAACACTCCGCAGCGAATCGAGGTTGCCCGAGTAAGTTAGCTTGTCGACATTGACGACGTAATGGCCGCGGCCGAGGAGCCGACGGATGACGGCGCTGCCGATGAAGCCCGCACCGCCGGTGACGAGAATTCGTCTTAGTCCGTCCACCTAGAAGCTCGTCTCGATCTCGGTCAGACTTGGCGCCGAGCGGTCCTTGTCTGACAGAATCAGCTCGTCACGCGCGACCGGCCATTCAATACCAAGATTTGAATCGTCGAAGCGGAGACTCCGCTCATGCACGGCACTGTAGGGAGCGGTCACTTTGTACTGAACCTCGGTTTCCGGCTCGAGCGTGACGAATCCGTGGGCGAAACCGCGCGGCACCAGAAGTTGATTCCATTGCTCCGCGGAAAGTTCGAGTCCGACCCAATGCCGGAAGGTCGGCGAACCGCGCCGGATATCGACCGCCACGTCGAACACTTCGCCTTGGAGCACATACGCCAGCTTTCCCTGCGCAAAGGGATTCTGGAAATGCAGCCCCCGGACCGCATCTTTGCGCGAGAACGAGAGGCTGTCTTGCACGAACGGCAGGTCGATCCCCGCCTCGCGGTAGCGCTCCTGGTGGTAGGTCTCCATGAAGAAGCCCCGCGCATCGGGAAACACCTTCGGCTCGATCACCAACACCCCCGGCAGCTCGGTTTCGACGACGTTCATGGCCAAATTACCTTCTACTTTCCTGCCTTCATTAGGCCCAGACGTTCGCCCGAGTAACGCTCCGCCGTCGCCTGCTGGCACCAAGCCTGATTCGCCAGGTACCACGCTACGGTCCTCCGCAAGCCGGTCTCAAACGTTTCCCGCGGAGTCCAGCCAAGCTCCTGACGAATTTTGCTCGCATCGATTGCGTAGCGATTGTCGTGGCCGGGCCGGTCCGCGACGTAGGTGATCAGGCGGGCGTGGGGGGCGTGCGGCGAATCTGGAACCAATTCGTCCATCAGCTGACAAATCGTCTGGACGACCTCGATGTTCTTGCGTTCGCTGGCGCCCCCGATGTTGTACGTCTCTCCGACCCGTCCTCGCTCCAGCACGGTCGTGAGGGCTTGGGCGTGATCGTCGACGTACAGCCAATCGCGCACGTTCTGGCCGGCGCCGTAAACGGGCAGGGGCTTGCCGGCGAGCGCGTTCTGGATCATCAGCGGGATCAGTTTCTCCGGGAACTGATAGGGCCCGTAGTTGTTAGAGCAGTTTGTGACTAAGACGGGAAGACCGTAGGTGCGATGCCAGGCCCGCACGAAGTGATCGGCCGCCGCCTTGCTTGCGGAGTAAGGCGATGACGGATCGTAAGGCGTCGTCTCCGTGAACGCTCCCTCGTCCCCCAGCGACCCGTAGACCTCGTCCGTAGAGACGTGATGAAAACGGAACTGACCGCGGGCGTCGTGCGGTCGCTGCGTCCAATACTCCCGCGCCGCCTCCAGTAAGTTGTATGTGCCCAGGACGTTCGTGTTGACGAAGGCGGCGGGTCCGTCAATGGAGCGGTCCACATGCGACTCGGCGGCCAAGTGCATCACCGCCTCGGGCTGGTGCGTCTGGAACACCCGCCGAAGCGCCGCGGCGTCGCAAAGGTCGACCTGCTCAAAGGCGTAACGCGGACTGGCGGCGACAGACTCCAGCGTGGAAAGGCTCCCCGCGTACGTCAGGCAGTCCACGTTCACCGCCGCATGCTCGGTGCGCTGGATCAGGCGCCGAATGACGGCCGAGCCGATGAAGCCCGCGCCGCCGGTGACAAGAATTTTCATCGAAAACTTGAACCTATGAAACGTCGAGGTTGATGTGCTCGGGGCGGAGCAGTTCGCGGAGGCAAGCGTTTAGCTCCGTCCTCCATTCCGGCGGCGCCGAGCCCACCCGCTCCCTCCAGCGCCGGCAGTCCAGGCGTGAGTTGAGCGGGCGCCGGGCCGGAGTGGGATATTCGCGGGTGGGAATCGCCGCCACGTCCTGGACAGCGAGGCGCGCGCCGCAGGCCCGCGCAAGACGGAAGATCTCCTGGGCGAATCCGTGCCAGCTCGTTTCGCCGGCGCAGGCGAAATGCAGCACGCCGCCGGCTCGGTCAAAGAACCGCGCCAAATCGCCGCCGGCGCCAGCCAGGATTTCGACGGTCGCCTGGGCGATCGCTTGAGCGGAGGTGGGAGCGCCGATTTGATCGTCGACGACCGCCAAGCGCGAGCGCTCCCGCCCCAGGCGCAGCATCGTCTTGACGAAGTTGTTTCCGTGAACGCCGTAGACCCAGCTGACGCGTAGAATCAGATGCGACGCTTGCGCGGCGCGAATCGCCTCCTCGCCCGCCAGCTTGGTGCGTCCGTAGGCGCTGAAGGGAGCGGACGGATCGTCTTCGCGCCAGGGCCGCTCGCCCGAGCCGTCGAAGACGTAATCAGTCGAGTAGTGCAGCAAGGCCGCCCCGAGGCGTCGGGCCTCTTCCGCCAGCACGCCGGGGGCGAGTCCGTTCACCGCCATCGCCAATTCCGGCTCCGCTTCGGCCCGGTCGACCGCGGTGTAAGCGGCGGCGTTGATGATCAGGTTCGGCCGCACCTCGCGCACGCACGCCCGGAGGCTGTCCGGCTCGGTCAGGTCGACGGCCCGCGGCCACGCGTCGTTCGCCGTCCGCCGCGGGGCGACGACCTCCACTTCCCCCAGGGACGGGAGCGCGCGGGCGAGCTCATGACCCACTTGTCCCGATGCGCCCAGAAGGAGAACGCGCAGGAACGAACCGCCGTTGGCGGCGGGGCCGCGTGAAGGGGTAGCGTCTCGCATGGGGTTCTTTTCGTCTCCCAGAGCGGCTTGCAGGCGCCCGCGCGGTCAGCGAGGCACAGGCGCCCGCTGGCCTACCGTCGCGAGCTTCTCTTGCGGGGCGGGCTCGCGCTCCACCAGATCGATCAGATAGCGGCCGTACCCGTTCTTGCGCATCGGCTCGGCGATGTGGAGCAGCTGCTCCGTGTTGATGTAGCCCATCCGCCAAGCGATCTCTTCGGGACAGCAGATTTTCAGCCCCTGCCGCGTCTCCAGAACCTGAATGAATTGGGCCGCGTCCAGCAGGGATTCGTGCGTCCCTGTGTCCAGCCAGGCGCTGCCGCGGCCCATGACCTCCACGTGCAGCCGGCCCTGCTCCAGATAAGTTTGGTTGACATCGGTGATCTCCAGTTCGCCGCGCGGCGAGGGCTTCAGTCCGCGAGCGATCTCCACCACGTCCTGGTCGTAGAAGTAGAGCCCTGTGACCGCATACGAAGACTTCGGGCGGAGCGGCTTCTCCTCGATCTCGGTGGGCGAGCCCTCCTCATCGAGAACCACCACGCCGTAGCGCTCGGGGTCTTGGACATGATACGCGAACACCGTGGCGTCTTGGGGGCGCCCGGCGGCGCGCCGCAGGAGCGCGGTCAGATCATGCCCGTAGAAAATGTTGTCCCCGAGAATCAGGCACGGCAAAGAGTCGCCCAGAAACGAGGCGCCGACCAGAAACGCCTGCGCCAGTCCCTCCGGGCGCGGCTGCTCGGCGTAGTGGAGCGAGAGGCCCCACTGCGATCCGTCCCCCAGGAGTTTGTGGTAAAAGGGCAGGTCCTGGGGCGTGCTGATGATGAGAATGTCCTGGATACCCGCCAGCATCAGCGTCGAAAGCGGGTAGTAGATCATGGGTTTGTCGTAAATCGGCAGCAAATGTTTGCTAATCACCTGCGTCAGCGGGTACAGGCGCGTGCCGGAGCCGCCGGCCAAAATAATGCCCTTGCGAGAATGATCGGTTGCATAGCGCATGGTGCGTTCCCCCGTGATGGTGAAAAGGAAAAATGAATGCGGCGCGGGCCGCCGCTTCGAGAGAGGTGACCCAAGTAGCTCCTGATTCAGCCCGGCCTGCTCGTCCCCTCGCGCTGCGCGGCCGCTTTTGCGGAGGCGACTGACGGAAATACAGCTCCCTCGCAAAGCGCTCCGGGCGAGCGCCCGCGAGGAGCGGCGGCTCCCGCGACAGATCACAGTTCGTGAAACGCCAAGGGGGCCGCGTCGTAGCCGCCGTGCGCCGTCACTCAGCGCGCCGGGCGGCCAGTGGGCGGCCTTTCACGACCTGCCGTAGCGGACCACGTAGTACGCGAATTTCACCAGTTCGCTCAAGTAAATCGTGGCGCCCCTCTCCGTCCGCCACCAGGTCTCAGGTTGTACGTCGTCCAGGGGAGCGGCCACGAAATGCATCCAGTCGCTCTTCCCTTCGAGTACCTTGTGAAAGATCCACCGAGCCCGCCGCGTGTGAAAGTCGTCGGTGACCACGGCGAACGTGGCGCCCGGCCGCTGGTCAAGGAAGCGTTGCAACGACCGGGCCTCGTCGTAGGTCGAGGCGATTTCTCCCGGCAGGATGCGGATTTTCTCGACCGGCACTCCGCGAGCGACGAGCACCTGGCGGATGATTTCGTCCTCCCGAAGGACCAGACCGTCTTCCGTTTCCGGCGTAGGTCCCGCTTGCGTAACCAGGACTTCCCCCGCCAAACCCGAGTTGTACATCGCGGCCGCGACGAACGGACGGGTTTGCGGGTTGCCGTTGAGCACGAGCACGTACTCCACCGGGACCGGCGTCTGGCCCACATTGAAAAACCGCGAGAGCCAAGGGAGCGTCTCCGCGCGCGAAACGTACAAGGCGCCCAGCACGAGGGCGAGGAACGTCCCTCGTCGCACGCGCGGGGGCAGCTGACGCCAGCCGCCGGCTAGCGCCCCCAGTGGTCGTACAGTCGCCTTTCGTATTCTTCCGTCGTGCATTGAGTCGTCGCGTAAGGAGGTTCGCCGCAAAGCGCCGCCTGCGTCAGTCGCACATAACCGTCCGCGAAGGCCAGCACGCCCTGCTTGGCGCGCCACCAGTTGGTGGCATCGAACCGCCGGTCGGAAATCGGCCGCCAGCGGATGCGCCCACTCTCCTGCTCCTCCAGGGCCCGCGAGCAAATCAGGGCGCGCTTGCGGCTGCCGAATGCGTCGCACACGGCGATCACGTGCGCCTCGGGGTTCTCCCTCAGCCACTCACCGAGGCGTCGGACGTGGTTCCACGCGAAGCCGCCCTCGACGCGCAGCACCGTCACCTTCTCCAGCGGAAGCCTGCGCTCCCCCAGCTCGCGCAAGGCTTCTTCCTCGGCCGTCGGATACAGGCCTAGCCGGGTGAGACGCGATGGAGAGCCCTGAAACACGAGGACCTGCGAAACGATGCCCGCATCATAAAGGCGGACGGCTTCATCGTACGCTCCGTCGCCGTCGGCCCCGCCCAGAATGGCCACCGCGTGGGACTTTTGCAGCGGTTGATCGAGGACAAGCAAACAAGCCAGGCCGGTGAAGAGCGGCGCGTGGAAGACATAAAGAGCTAGGGCGGCGACAAGAGCCGCGAGAAAACCCCGGCGAATCCGCCGTTTCCAGCGGTCAGCCCAGCGATCGTGTCGCTGGGCCGCGGGTGCCGGCTCGCGGCGCGTGTCGGCCGAAGGCCGCTCCTCCTGGCGCAGGTCGCTGAGTTGTCGCATATCGAAACAGGCCGGGCAGGGGGCGTTAGGCCGACGACGGCGCATGGTGCAAGCTACGGTGCGACCGACGCTCCGCCGCAGCGGCGCCCCGCCCACAATTGGTCAGCAGCCCCTGGTAAAGTTCTCGGATGCGAGCAGTCATCTGGTGGTGGCAGAACTGGGCGGAAAACAACTCCCGGCCCGCGCGGCCATAGCGCAACCGCAGGGAAGGATCGCCGGCCAAACTTACGAGAGCCTCCGCCAAGGCGACGACGTCTTGCGGGGGCGCCAAAAAGCCGGTGCGTCCAGGCAGGGCCACTTCCCGCGCGCCGTCCACGTCAAAGCTGACGACGTTCAGGCCCCCACACGGCGTCCGCCCCAGAAGATCGCCTTCCGGCCCCAGCGGAGGCCCCGTCACCAAAAGCACCTCATCTCCATAGACCCTCCGCAGGTCCAGGCAGGTCAGCAGGGTGTTTTCCTGCGCCCCGTCGATAATCATGCGCGTGATAATATGGGCGATCCGCATCAGCCAAAGGCGTCGCTGCAATAAGTACGGAGGATTCCTTGCGCCGGGAAGTTGCCGGCGCTGCACGAACTTTCTACAGCGCTGAACGGCTTCAGCAAAACTATCGGGGTCGAGGCGAACCGTTGGAGAGCGGGCGATTGACGTCCGTGCGGCTGGCGCCGTTTGCCGACGGCTCCTCGGCGGACTCCTCCGTGTAATACTCCCCATAGCCTTGGCCGCCGTAGCCGTACCCGTAGCGGTTGTAGCCGTAGCGGTAGGCGCCGTACCGGTACTCGCCGTAGCCGTACCGGCCCACGCCGCCCACGCCGTTGACAACCGCGCCCAACACGTTGGCGCCTAGGCTGGACAGCATTTCGATGGATCGCACCGCATTGACGCGCACGTTCTTCTTGATGCGCAAGGTGAGCAAAACGCCGTCCACGCGCGGGGCGACCACGCCGGGATCGGTCACCGCCAGCATGGGCGGCGTGTCGACCAGGACGAAGTCGAACCGCTCGCGTAAGACGTCCAGCACCTCTTTTAACCGCGGCGAAGTGAGCAACTCCGAGGGATTGCTGGGGTTGGGGCCGCAAGCGAGTACGGAAAGGTTTTCCAGGGCCGTGCTCTGGATCGCCTCGTCCAAATCGGCCTCGCCATTGATGACGGAAGTCAAGCCGACATCGCGGGACAGACTAAACAGTTTGTGAATCTGGGGACGGCGGGCGTCCGCATCCACGACGATGACGCTGCGGCCGGACTGGGCGATGGAGACCGCCAAGTTGCCCGCGAGCGTGGTCTTCCCATCGCTGGGCGTGGGGCTGGTGATCTGGATCACCTTGTGCCCGGCTCCATGGGTGCTGAAATACAGCGCCGTGCGCACGGCCCGGAACGACTCGGCCAATTGTGACCGCGGCCGGTGCGCGGCGATCAAGATCGGCGCAAGCTGCTCGTGCGTCCGCCTCAGTTTCTTGGTGGCTATCAGCGGGATATGGCCGACGATCGGCTCTCCCAAGTAGCGTTCGATGTCCTCCGGGCTATAGAACGTCTTGTCCGCCATATCGACGAGGAGCGCCAAGAGGCAACCGGCGAGCAATCCTAGGGCCCCCGCGACCGCCATGGTCTTGGGCAGACTCGGCGCGACTTTCGCTCCCACGTTGGGTGGAGCAAGCACCTGCACGTTGTATCCGCCGTAGTCCTTGACGAGGTTGATCTCCTCTAGCCGCTGAACGACGGCGTCAAACAGCCGCTGCGTGCGTTCGATCTCCTTCTGGAACGTGATCTCCTGGACTTCATGGACGGTAAGCGCCTTGGCGTCGCTTTGCTCCTGCGCGAACAGGTCGTTCATTTCCGCCATTTGCTCATCGTACACCTCCAGCTGTTCCCGCAGAGACTGCACGTAGACGGCGAGAAAATCAACCGGTTCGGCGGGCGATGCGCTCTGCGGCGCCTTTGCGGCGGCCGACGCTCGGCTGCGATGAAAATTCCGAGTCAACTCCATTTTCTTGCGGACGGCGATCACCCGAGGATGGTCGGGTCCATACCGCTCGAGCAGCGCCTCTTCTTCAAGCCGCAAAGGAAACAGGTCCTGCTCAATCGTTCGCGCGGCGCTCGGCTCCGACGACGCGAAGGCGGCCTCTTTGGCTTCTTTGTCTTCGGTCTTGCCGACCATCAGCATCAAGGCTGCGCGGTTGTCGCCTCGAGCAAGCGCCGCCTCGATGGCCTGGAGATCTGCTCTAACCTGTGACTGCTTGAGCAAAAGACTTGATCGAGCGGCCTCGATTTGGGCGAGTCGCGTCCGGTGAATGTTGGTGCCTTGGCCGTCCTTCCACAGCAAGGGCGACTCCTGGCGAAACGTCCGATAGTGGTCCTCCTTTTCCGAAAGCTGCTTGAGCAGTTCGTCCTTCGCCTCGGTGATGAGCTGGACGGTCTCCTTGCCCACGTTCTGGTGCGTGTCCCCCAGGAAGCTGACGTAGGTGTCGATGACCGCGTTGACCACCGTGGCGCAATCCTCGGCGTTCGGGCCTTGAAAACGCAATCGGAGAACGTTGCCGTAGGCCTCGGCCGATAGTCCGGAGTGAACGGCGTCCGCCGGAGTGGGGGAGTTGCGAAACGAGGCCAACGAGGACAGATCTCCCTCCTGGACCGCGCGATCGAGAACGAGCCGGCTCTTGATAAGGATGGGCTGATCGCTGAGCGTGGTGTCATAACTGCCGGACGCGCGGATACCCCCGATCGGCAAGTCGGGAGTCGCCTTTTTCACCACATGGACCTGCGCCGACGATTCATAAACCGGGCGCTGTTGCGAGAAATAGAGGTAGCCCAGGGCGAGCCCCGCCACGAGGCCCACCAGGATCAGCCACTTACGCCTCCGCAGCATGCCCAGTACGTCGAAGGCGGGCCCCTGAGGCGCCATCTCGACGGGTTCCTCGATCCATTCTGTCCGGTCATTCATGATTTTACTCCAGTCTCTTTCCTGGGAAATGATTACCCGCCGTTATTCGGTCCCCGCGATCGTCGCTTCCGCCGGTCGATTCCTTCGGTCGCTCGTCCCTGTTTTGCTCACCGCCTGAAGCGCGTTCGCGGATGAGGTATTGCGTTCACTGCATCTTCCGCGTCGTGCGATTCGTCCTGCTAAGCCCCGTCGCCGCTCTTTGGGGCCCCACAATCTCCCGAAGGATGACGTGAAGACGCCTGCGTTTTGAGAGGGCGGCGCCACAGAATTTCAGGCGACGCCATGACCGATGGTCTCCTTCAACGCAGGCTGAAAAACTCTCTCATCGATTCGACCACTCCCGACAAAACAAGCCGCTCGCGCGACGGAGGAAGCCGAAAGAACAAGTTCCTACCCCTGGAATTTCCCGTCGGACAGATCGTGCAGTTAGCCAATCTTCTCGCCGCTCGCTTGCGCGGCGTGGCCGCGCCTGACCGTCAACGAGCGTCGAGGCGCGAAGAGTTTGAATCTGATCCCCATTGGGAGGCTCGCCCGACAGTAGAGGCTTGTCGATTCTTCCGACGCCTTTCGGCCGCACCAAGAAAAGTCGTCGGCGTCGCGAATGGCGGCGCGCACTCGATGGGGCGGTAGGACTGGTGATAAGGTTCACGGAGCCAACACTCCCCCGTTTGCTGAGCGTAAACGAAGCTTACGGGAAACGCAAGAAGATCGTCGCTGTGAAACCGGCGTTTCTTGCAATTTGCGACCGCGCCTTCAGAGCGCCATCTCGCGCATCCAGATCTCCAGCCAAAAAAGCGCCCAGAGCTGGAACGAATGATCCTGCCCGCGCTCGCGGTGCGCGACGAGCAAGCGACGCACTTCTTCGGGCTGGAAGTAGTCGCGGGAGCGAGCCTGAGGAGAAAGCAGCGCGTCCTCCAGTTCTCGCCCCAGGTCTTGCCGAAGCCAGCGCGCTACGGGAACGCCAAACCCCATTTTCCGGCGTGTGAGCACTTCTTTCGGCAACAGTTCCTCACCGAGCTTTCGCGAGAGATACTTGTGCGTCCCCCCTCGCCGCTTGTAATGGCGTGGCAGTCGCGCGCAGTACTCCATGACGTGCTCTCATGAAAAGTATGAACTAGGCTTGTTTTCTGCCTCGCTTTATATGCTGACTG
>JAHWKS010000952.1 GCA_019347795.1 Planctomycetota bacterium
GCTCGGGCACGTGGCCGATCACGCGAGCTTCGGCGTCGCGAAAGCTCTTCACCTTTAGCAGAGTCATTGAGCGCCCCGCTTCGTAGAGCGAGCCGGGCTCGCGGAGCATCAGCCCCTCGCCGCCCAGCGATTCAATCCGGCTCAGCTCCTTGCGGAGGTGCGGCAAGCCAGTGCAGCGATCCTGGTCCAGTAGCCGGGCAAAGGGCGGCGCATGCTCCTGGAATACGCCCTGGAGATACGCATGCCGATCCTCGAAGGGTTCGCGCAGCTGCGGTGCATCGAACACCAGAAAGGCGACCTTCCGCCACGTGTCCGGTTTGTCCTGCCGCCGCACGATGCTCACCGTCTGCTGAAAGGTCTTGCGATCCAGCCAAAGTTCGCCGTCCAGCGGCGAATCGGGGAGGCCCTCCTTGAACCAGTCGGGTGCATGAAACAAGTTGCCCAGCCGCGAGTGAAAGGACTTCCCGTCCCAGAAGGCCCGCACCCCGTCGAGCTTCTCGCTCAGCCACCAGCCGGTGAGATCCTGGCTGTTGTCCCACGTCTGCGCCAACAATAGCGGCGGGGCCGTTGACTTCGCCTTGGCGGCTCTGGCCGATTTGGAAGATGTGGTCGGGGCGGCGGTCCCGCCGATACGCTCCTCTTCGGCGGCGTCGCCTCTGAGCTTGCGGAGGTGCTTACAGGTGCGTCGCTCGATCGGCAGCGACTGGTTGCGCCACGCGGGGCAGGTGCATGAATATACGCCGCCGGTGTTTTTCAGCACGTAGGGCTGGCGAGCCGATCCTTTCATTTCGATCGATTCGCCGTCTCTTAGGTCGGGCATGATGAGCCTCGTTGAACGAAGAGAATGTTGAAGCCATCCGAATCTCCTCCCGATTCGGCTTAGTATATCCGCGGCCCTCTGCCGCCGACGCGCTAGAAGTCGCTCTACCGGCAGGTCCTACGGGTCCAGCGACAATTGTCGCTCCCAGCGGATCTTGGCCCCGGTTGGATGAGCGTCGGTTCGCCGCCGCGACCTGCGGGACCAGCGCCCGCCCGCCGTGTTCGCAGCCCGCGTAAACCCCGCGGCTCGGCAGCAGGTCCCGTCCTCCTCCGCGAGCGTGTAGGTCACGACGCGGCGGTAGCCGAGCGCCTTGGCCGCTCGGCACGCGGCCCCCAAAAGCAGGCTGGCGGCGTTGCGAGCGCCGGCCAGCGTGCAGAGCCGGGTGACTTCCAGCGTCGCCCCAACATCCAAACGGCGAGAGACGGGGCGGCCGACCACAACCACCCCCACAAGCCCCAGTTCATCTTCCGCGCCGCAGCCGAACTTCCAGCCTTGAGGCGGAACATGGTGCGAGTGATGTCGCTGGATGAACGCTCGCGCTTCGCCCCAGGTCAGTGAGCGAAGGCGGAATCGCCGCGGCCGCGGGACCGTCTCGCTCCGCAGGGATCGCAGCAGCATGTCGAGCATGTCGCGTTGGAGATCGGGGGCGGGATCGCCCCGTGCGTCGTAAGACGCTGGATCAAAAAGCCGCGCCCGTAGCCGGGCAAACTCCTCGTCGAGATGAGAGTGCATACAGTCGCTCCAGCTCCGCGCAAGGACTGGTGGCCCGCCGACCGAGAAATTGAAAATGTTTTCAAGTAACGCAGGGTTCTGCCAGGAACGTCCGTGCGCAGCCGCGGCGGCGACTGGCTATGTGGCGCTCGCCTGATCCGACTCGACGTCATTCACGTAGTCCGGGTCGGCTACGTCAATCACCGCCTCGACCGTCACTACGAAGATCGTTCCGTCCTCGCCCTCGAACAGCACGTCGCCGCCGAGAATTTCGTGGGAGGACGCACTGTCGAGCAGCTCGCCCGCCTGCTCCAGAAGGTCGTCGGTGGTTTCGACTTCCTGAATGTCGATCTCCCCGTGACGGAGAAAACGCTTGATCCGTTGCGGGAATCGGCTCAAAACGTCCTTCGCGCGAACGTAGGTGAAGGCCAAGTCCGGCCAGCCTTCGTCCTCGTCTTCCAAGGCTTCGGCGACCTGGCGGGGGTCGGCCGGAGCGTCGGGATGATGGCGTCCGTAGGCGACCTCGATGTCGTTTACGAACTCTTCGAGAACTTGCCGCTTGCTCGGCGGCAGGGGATGTTTCTGCGGCATAGGTTCTCCAGTCATGGAAGTTGCGATGGAGGCCCGTCATTTCTACCCCGAGCCCGCTTAATTCACCGAAGGATCCCGCGGAATGTTGCGGCGGCCCTTTCGCCCTCCTGCTTGGTGCTGATAGACGCCGGCGTAGTCCGCCGACAGGCATCGGCCGCTGGCCCACTGCCGCAGCCGCTGGACCGACTCGCCCGAGGTGGAGGAGA
>JAHWKS010000121.1 GCA_019347795.1 Planctomycetota bacterium
AAAGCGGCCGGCTCTTATACTGTTCGATTCCAGCGCGGACCGCACTTCGACCGGACGACGAGCGCGGCTGCGGCCAGGGAACTGCGCGATTCCCCGTTCTACGACCAGTTGCACACGATCGGCTTCGATGACACGTCCATCCGGCGCATCCTCGCCGCCCACAAGCCGCGGATGATCGCCGAGTGGGCGGACATCACCCTCGCCGCGCGGGAGCGCAACGGCAGCGACTTTTTTACGACCGGGCCGGAAGCGTACTTCCTCGACAACATCAAACACGCTGCCAAAGGCATGCGCACGCCGCCCGACTGGTGGCGGCAGATGCGGCTGGAAGAGGAGAAGCGCCGCCGGGAAGCACGGCGGGACCATACTCCTTCCCCCGCTGTTGAACAGCGGCCGTCCCTCGACGCCACCGTCGAAGTTGACGCCCGCAACGCATTCGAGCAGTGCATGTCCCGAATCTTTTCGGACCTGCGCGAGCGGGGCGTGCCGGAGGAGGAAGCGCGCGAGCAGGCGGTACGAATCGCGACGATGAATGTCGGCGGGCGATTCCGCCGCCGTGACGACGCGCCGCAACGCGCCTTCGATTTGTTCGGTCCGTCGGCATCCTGATCGCTGCCCGACTGCCGCGCCTGCGCCGGGACCTTTCTCCCCTGCGTCCTGCCGTTGCCTACCTTTTAAATTGGCGCTGAAATGTCGCGCCACGACAGGCGCCCCGTTCTATTTTTCTTTCAGGCGATTTCCTTTTGTTTACATAAGTATTTGTATACATATATTTGGCGTCGTGACTCCGACCGAGCGAACCGGCAATCCTCTCACGAATCTCGCTCCCGTTGGTCCTCGCATCGACCAGAAACCACCCGCCGAGTCCACCACCTTCATCGGAAAACCACCCGCCGAGTCCACCATTCCCACGGTGCATACCCACCCGCGCAGTCCACCACCTGCCAGCGAGCTTTGCCGGCGTTCAGTCATCGCGAATGGAAGTTCCAACTGCACCGCCCGCGGCGGAAGATCGACGAAGGCCTTCCCCCGACATGCCGCCAGAAGGTTTCCGGATTGCCGTAGAGAACTTTCCGCATCGCCCGCGAGCTTTTCTCCTTCCCGACTTCCCGATTGACCAATTAGACGCACTCAACTTGATCTCGTCGCTTCAATCTCCGACCGCATCTCCAAAATCAACCACTGAAGCGTCGCTTGGCGCCGCTGTTGCTCATCCGTCGGCGACATGCGGCAAAGAATCTCCAGCGCCGCATCGAGGGCCATTTCCAGATCTTCAAGTTCTTCCTTCACGACGCGATTCTACACGTCCCTGATACTTTCGAAAGACAATTCTCCCCCTTCACTCCTTCGGCGGCTGACAATGAGCTTCTCGTAGGATTCGATGAACGCCGGCAGCGTCGCCGATCCCGCCGATCACGACCGCCTGCTCGTACTCCACGCGCACAGTCGTTGTATGGCGGGTTGAACGAGGCGACGCGCAACCACATCGGCTATCTCCTCAACGACGCCGGCAAGGGCATGCCTGCCGTTCCTTGACCGGCAGACCCGCATGTGCGCCATCTACGCCACGCGCCCGCTTTGGTGCCGCGTGTTCGACTGCCGGGAGTACGAGCATCCCGCCCCGGATGCACTAGCCTGAGTTTCACTTCCAGGGCCGTTGTCCGATGACGAGTAGGCCACGAACATATAGCCGGGGACGTACACCGGGGATTTCCGTGGAAATCCCCTGCCAGTTGTTTTGGCTCAATTACGCCATCTTCCGTGCACGATGGCCTGCGTTTTCCTGGGGAAACTGCCGCCACTCTGCGAGACCCCGAAACGGACGTCGCACCTCTGAGCCGATCAATCCAATATCAGGCATCATCACCGGCATCTGGGCGCCCATGTGTCTCCCGCGACGCGCTGCGCCCGGTCCGCCGCCAGAGAAAGTCCGCGAAGTATTCGGCGCGGGGCGGATAGGGGGCGGTCGCCCACTCTCGCAGCAGCTTCTCCCGCTCGTTCGCCGGCAGCGAGCCGAGAATGGACCGGGCCGCCCTCCACGTCCGCGCCGCGTGGTCGCGGATGCGCTGCCAGTGGGCGACCTGGTTGGCCTCCACGGCGGCCAGCCGCTCCTCGGGCGTTGGCTGGTTGGCGGCGACCTCATCCGCGAAAAGCGGATGCCTCTCGCGTTCCCGCCGCAACGCGTTCTCCGCCGCGCGCAATCGTCGTGGCGTGATCGGCCGGGCAACAGCCCTCGGGAGCTTCTCGTGGCGCATGCGCGCCGATCGTATCACGAAACGCCCCCAGCGTCGCTGGGGGCCGTGCCTGAGATCAGGTGATCCGTCCGGTCATCTGGTGGACGTTCCGGTCGCCGGCCGTGCCGCGGGCGGCGAAGACTCTCGCGAGCGCCTCCGGCGCCATCCGGCGGCAGAGCTCAACGTGCTCCGCCGTGTCAGCCGGCTCGACGCCGAGAAGTGATCCGTTGCGATATAGCCAGACTTCCGTGCAGCCCGCGTCGAGGAGGGCGAAGATGCCGAGCGGCGTCAGCATCTCCGGGGCGAGGAGGATTGAACCGACATGCCGGTCGTCGTCGCTGCCCCGGTTCCATGCCTCGGCGAGCTGTAGGTCGGGGATGCCGAGGCATTTGCCGATGATGCGGCGGCCCTGCTCCGTGCAGTCGAAGAGGATGCGGTACATCAGCCCGCAGCTTTCGCCCGTCAACAGGACGATGCCGTAGGCATTCAAGTCATTCCAGCCCGTGACTCGTTTCATGGCCGTGCTCCGGTTGAGTGAAGGAACCTCAGACCGGAGCAGGGTGCCTGAACGATCAACGACGCGCAACGGTCCCAAGGAACGCAATCGCTCCAAAAAAGGACAGACGCCGGAGGTCCGCGTTCGCACACGAATCCGCCGGCGTCCCCTTTTCGCGCCGATGTTTGCCGATCCGCACGCGGCGGATCGGCGCCGACATCCAGGTCAGGACTTCTTCGGCTCCTCCTTCGCAGGCTTCGTCTGTGGCTTCTGCTGCTCCGAAGCCTTCGGCGACTTTTCGCCGTGGCCCTTGCCGCTGCCGTTCGTCATGGCATGACTCCTGTGGTGCTGGGAGGCGCCGGGCACCTCGGGCAATAAAGCGGGATTTCCCAAAACAGGAAATTCCCAATTTGGGAAATGCTACCGCGCGTCCTACGCTGCCGCAACACCCGGAACGCGCTGGCCATGAAGAAATCCCGCCACTCGAAGAAATATGGAGAGGTTTTGCGCGTCCTGCGCGAAGCGCGGAATGAAGCCGGGCTGACCCAGGCGCAGGTGGCGAAGAAGTTCGGAGCCCACGCTTCCTTCATTTCCAAGTGCGAATCGGGCGAACGTCGCATCGACATCGTCGAACTTGCAGAGTTCTGCCGTCATTACCGCATCACTCTCGCCGACTTCCTGCGCCGCGCCGGCCTGGAGTGACTGATCCGTCTCCTGATTCCGCGCTCGCAGCTGCACTCCCCGGTCTCGATGCATCATCGCCTCCGCTTGATCGCGTCTCGGAAAGCACCCCCAGGAGCCGTGTGCCGCGCGTATAGTATCGCCGGAGCGCGTCCCGTGAGCCCGCCACCAGGACCGTCTCAAGCAGCACGAATCCGGTCACCATCCAGAGCGGCATTGCCGCCGTTTCCGGTAGCGTGGCGAGGCGCGCCACAAAGAGGAACACGACCGCGACGAGCATGTTCGCGTAGAACTGATAATAGCGGTAGTGGTCCTGCACAATGGCGTCGAATGCGGCGAGCTTGGAGGGATAATCGGCGAAGTCCCAGTCAGGCATTCGCACGCCCGTCCAGTGGTGCAGCCGGTCGATGATCGCCCATCGGATCGCGCTCACGGTCACGCCCGCCGCCACCGAGGCGACGGTGAGATACAGGAATCCGCCGACTGTCGGCGCCTGGTCCGGCAGGGCGCTGAGCCACGACTGGGCAGTCTCGGAGAAATATCCCGCGCCCCACACGACCACGAATCCGGGGATGAGATACGCGATCAGCAGCCCGAAGTTGCGTTGGGAAAGCTCGACCATGCGACCCGAAGCGTATCGCCCGGCTCCGCAGCGCGCAAGGCGACGAGCACCATGACGCTCCTGGGGGGCCTTCCCCGGCCCGACAGCGACGCTTGCCACTTTGGCGCCGTCGTGCGTTTGCCTCACCCGCTGGAGGCCGATTGCTTGAACAGTATCGTCAATTCGCCAATCGGCAGATATGGCTGCGCGCACTTAGGAGCAGCCGTAGTGAATTGAACATCCTGCTTGAAAACTTGTCGAAGCGGGGCGAGATCGTTCTCTGACGAGAGGATGATAACCGGCGCTTTCCGCAGATCCACACGCAGCTTTCCGGCGAGATACGCATTGGGCTTGTGGGATGGCGCAGTCGTCCCGAGGCTTCCGATCGCCCGCCCGATTCCATAGTTGAGCTGATAGGGGGAATGCCTCGTATGCGCCTGCACGGAAAGCGTGTCTCCGACAGCCAGGTACCGCTCATAGCCACATGCCGTGAGAAGCGAATCCAGCCTCTCGGCGCGCAGCTTCGCGCCCCGCGACTCCGCAATCTCAGGACTGCCTCTCGCAGCCATCACATCAGGCGTGTACCGCCCAGGTATGAGAGCATTGGTCACAAGAAGTCCGCCCAAAAGAAGCAGGCCACTCGTCCTGGCCGCGAGGATGCACGAAAGGGCGATCGCAAGCAGCAAGGGAAGGGTGAACACAAGATAGCGATGGTCATGATCGCCGCCGCCATAACTCGCCAGAGCGCTGGCGATGAACAGCGCGGTGAGGAGCAGGAATGCTCGTTTGTGCAGGAGCCAAGGGGCGCGGATTCTCCACGCAATGCCGGCAAGCAGGGCGGGAGGGATTACCATCATGCCAAGAAGCCGTAGCAGAATCGGATGCCCCCAGGGAACGTTTTGCCCTTGGAGGTGGACCAACGTGACCAGTTGCTCGGTGAGATCGAACATGTGGGCCGACAGCAGCGAGACACCGAGTAGCGCAAAGCCATAAAGCATCAGCCGTGGCCTCGTCCGCTCTATCCATAGGCAGCACGAAGCGGCGAAAAACAGGCCCAGGCCCGCGTTCAACGGCGGCGTACCGAGTCCCGCGAAAATACGGTAGGCATTGAGGCTCCTCAGCCACAGCGGATGCGGCGCCTCAAATCGCATCTGGAGCCCGTAATGCGTGTATACGCTGCTCGCAACGCTCCGCCCGGTAAGCATCTCGGGAAGATAGATCGTGACGTACGGAACAAGCGCTCTGGCAGCGAGCAGTATGCCGGCGCAGGTCATGCCTGCGACCAAAAGAACGCCCAAGGTGCGTCGACGAGGGCAAAGCACGACCAAAGCCAAGGCTCCGGCCACCGCGAACGGCTCCTTGAACATCGCCGCTGCCCCCAGGGAGACGCCGGCCGCAATATCCCAGCCAAGGCGCCGCCCGGCCAGTAGGGATGGAAGAACGGCAAGTAGGAGTCCGAATCCCTCGGCTTGGAAATCGTCGCTCCAGCGGAGCGTGTACCCGGCGGCCGTGACGCCAAGCAGCGCGCTCAGGGCCGCCCGAAGCCACCGGTCGGAGTCGCTTCGCGCGGTGGAATAGCCGAAGAGCCCAAGCGCAGGCCCAAGAAGTCCGAGGAGCAGTAGGCCGGCGAGATTGTAAATAATGTTGCCTCCACTCAGCTCCAGGGAAAGTGCAGCGAGCAGAAACACGAGAGGCGGTTTGGTCTCAAAGAGATCCTCGTAAAGGACAAGGCCATTGAGCCAGCCTTGCCCCATTGAAAAGAACAGGCGAGCGTCACCAACAATCGGCTGGCCTGAAAGCAGAACTCCGAGACGGAGCAGCTGCGCCGATTCAATCAAGATTGCGAGGATGAGCGCGATCCAAGCAAAACAAATTGCCCACGTGCGAAGCGCCTTGCATGACGAGCGTCTCGCCGGGCGGGGCAATTTCGCAGCATGGTCTAATCGCCGACTCAGTTGAGGTATGGTGCCGCGCAAAATGGCAAGAGGCATGAACGGAGTGCTCCATTCCGCTTGAATCTTACCTATTCATCGGTTCGCAACAAAGGCTGACGCGGAGCGACAGCTTTGACGTCTGCCGGCAGTGCCGTGGAGGATGAGCGGTCCCTAGAGAACGGCTGACGCATCCTGCCGCCATGTTCCTAGCGACAAGATCTGGCGAATATAGGGCCGCCATTGCTCGATCCCTGCCACGCCATTCGGTTTTCAAGACCACGCGCAGTCTCTATCCCCTGCTCGTCGCGATGCAAAGGAAGGAAACGGGCGGCGTGTCGCCTGCTCCCCTCTTGGTCCGCAGCATGGCCCGGGCCTGTCCCCCGGCGGACCACGCTGCAGGACAGCGATGCGGCGCGAGAGGCGCCGGCATTACGGCTTCGGAAAGCCGAAAAGCTGGCAGTGCAAGGAGGGGCAACCGTCGGGGGCAGAGCCCCGACCCACCCCTTTTACGACACGCTGACACCTCGTGCCTCGGCGATCGACGCGGCTCCAAGGGGTGGGTCGGGGCCGCTCGTTCCTCGCTTGCCCCCCGACGGCGCCCGCACTTTGCAGCCTGCGGCTGGGCGGCCGCGGAGCGGAGCAGTGCCGACGCGAGGAGCGTCGGCGCGCGGTGCTTTTATTCGCAGTTTTCGCGGCGTCCGGTGCGGTCGCCCGAAGCGAAGCGGAGGGTGACGGACGCCGCATGCACTGGGCCTCAAATGGCGAATTGCCGGAGTGCGTTGCGCCTGTTGCGCGTATTTTCGGGATTGCGGCGAAACGGTTACACTGAAGGCGGCGGGCCAGTGATGCACGCATGCTGCATCTCTGCCAATCACGAAAATCGAAGCGATTGGCCCGCCATAGGTCGCGGTGCACTACCGCCCGAGAGCGCAACGACGAGCACGACGGATGGCTGACAAGAAATACTCGCAATACGATTGCTTCACGATTCCCGGCCATTGGTGGCTTCCGGGCGAAGAGAAGAAAATAGCCGGAGAACTGCACTACCAACGTGGCAGACTCGAACTTCGTCTGTTCGGAGCCTTTCACAAGACGAAGGGGACAATTCCATTCGACCATAGCCCAGAGGAGACGGAGGTAGCGGTCGTACACGGCGAGTCTTTCTCTCTCCAACCGATCACGGGATTCAACGCATTCTACACGTCCTGGCGTTCGGCTGAACAGAACTTCTTATCAACCGCCCCGGGGAGAATCGGCTCCGCCGTGCTGCATGTTCACGCTGCGATCGTCGGGGACCACGTCCTGAGTCTCGACGATCAACGGTACACCAAGTGCCGAATTCAGCTTCGCAATCTGGAAGGCTGGCTGGATGACCGGCCGTTCAGCACGTCGGACTGGTCGAAGGACGGATGGAAAACAGAGTACGCCAAGCCAGCCAAGAGGCAATTTGACCTTCCTCCTCCCTTCAGAAGCCTTGAGGTCGTGTCCTCCGCCCAAACGAACGGCGTACCGCCGATGAATCGCTACGAGGTGGTACATCGGGCCAATTTCGTCATTACACCGGCAGAGCCGCGACCGATGGAGTGGTTTGCAGACGCCGTGGGCAAAATAGAACGACTGCTAACCCTGCTTGCCGGAAAGCAAATGCAGACGGAAAGGCAATGGTTGTACACGGCTGGCGACGACGACGGATCGCTTCTTTACTGCAACCGTTCCAACATTGAGCAGAAGGCGGACTACGGGCCATCCGACTTTCTATTTCGCTATCCGGACGTTGCGGAACGCTTCGAGCGTATCCTCTCGAATTGGGTGACGCAGACCGAGAAAATCCAACATGCGCTGGATCTCTACTTCTCGTCTCTCCGACAGCCAGGAGCGTTTCTTGAAACGCGATTCCTGCCGATGATCCAAGCGCTGGAGGTCTACGCACGGGCAGACGATCAGCAGACGTACATTGATCCGACGGAGTACGAGAAAGTGAGGCCGCGCATCGAAGCGTCTATCCCGCACGACATCGACAAGAATTTGCGCGCGGCGCTCATTGGAAAGCTCAAGTACGGAAACGAGTATAGCCTCCGGAAGAGGCTCAATCGCCTCGTCAAATCTATGGAAGCGGATACGGTCAAGCTGTTTTGCCTCAATCCCGGCGCATTTGTCGGAGGAGTCGTGGACACGAGAAATTACCTCACACACTATTCCGACGACCGCGGACGAGTCCTCCAAAGCACAGATTTGCACTGGGCGACCATCAAGTTGAGAACGATGTTTTCACTTGTTCTGCTCAAGTGGGCGGGGCTACCAGAAGCGTTGATATGCGATCGGGCACGAGCAGATCAGACGTTGGGAAAAGAGCGACGACAGTGGGCAAATACTGGCGAGTCAGGAACTCGCATCGATCCTGGTGCGTTGTAGTGCGCGAGTTCATCGGCATGGGAAGCCGTCCCTCGAGACCACGATATGGGAGCCCCGCCAGGTCACTGACTCGCTGCCGAACGCATTATCTTCGCATACGCGGCAGAATCGAATCGTCGATGAGCGAGCGAGTGAGGCATTCCGGCTCCTTCCCGCGAAACTGCCGACCGTGCGTATCCTGCGACCACCCCAGCCGCACGTCCACGCTCGCCT
The DNA here is from genome assembly GCA_019347795.1 of Planctomycetota bacterium. Taxonomy (GTDB): domain Bacteria; phylum Planctomycetota; class Planctomycetia; order Pirellulales; family Pirellulaceae; genus JAHWKS01. The sequence goes on from JAHWKS010000121.1 coordinate 8,572, forward strand.
GCAGCAGTTTCCACGCCGCTTCCTTCGCGCCCGCGTCGCCCGCATCATTGCAGTCGAACAGGAGCGACACGCGGCCGCTGGCGAGACGGTTTGCGCGCTCGATGATCTTCGCGAGGTGCTGGTCGGCGATTTGGTTGCTGCAGATCGCCTCCGCGTAAACGCCAAGGTGGTCGAGTGCGAGGACGTCGTTGAACCCTTCGACGAGAATAAGCCCGTGCCGGGCGAGGAATTCGCGGTACTCGGGCCGCTCATCGAGCCGGCTGGAGTGCTGACCGTAGAGTTCCAGGCCGCGGGAGAAGGACTTCGGGAAGTGATACTTCGCGGGAGCTTTTGCCGGATCGCGCACCTCGGGGCGCAGCGCCTCGAAGGCAGCAAGTTTCTGCTCGTAGTCGGGATCGCGGCCGACGTAGGAAAGCACCTGGCCATCCTCGGCGAGGAAACGATAGACGATCTTGCCGCGGAGGCTCCAGCCGCGTTTGTCGCCGCCGCCGTCGAGCGGCATGACGCCGACACCCCAGCGTGTGCAGATCTCCGGCGTAAGGTACGGCCGCATCCGCCACCACCTGCTCGCGGCCGGGCTCATCGCTTCGGCGTCGGTGACGAGCTTGCTCTCCAAGCCGACCAGTTCCCGCACTTTCTCGTTGTCATTTTCCGCCAGCGGGACGTTACGTGGCGGCGCGGGCGCCTCCGCGCGCGGATGCGTCAGTGCTGTCGGCGGCACCTGTCTATCTGCCGTGTCCCCTAACACCACCTTCTTCGCCGCGAGGAAGTCGCGGCCGGCGATTTTTTCGGGAGGGCGGGCGCCGGTGAGCAGGCCGTGGATGAGATGGATGATGTCGCCCCGCGCGCCACACTCGTAGCTGTGGCACCGCCAGGGCTTGCTGGCGTGGCCGACGTTGACGCTGACCTCGTGCTTGCCCGCGTGATCGCCGGCGCATCCGAACGGACAGTCAATCCGCACCTGAGCGCCGGAGCCATGCACCTCGATCGAGCTCCCACACCGCCTGGCGGCTTCTTCGAG
>JAHWKS010000953.1 GCA_019347795.1 Planctomycetota bacterium
ATGGACGCTGTGATTGAACAGATAGTCGCCGTGCATACAGTTCGCGTCGTCGAAAGCCAATGTGCTGTCTGTCGAAAGTGGGTCCATCCAGCGCCGGGAATTGAAACACGTCCACGCCTAAGACAAAGGAAATCAACCGAAACCTCGGTCCGGGTTCGGAGTTTAGGTATAAAAGAGGACGCGGACCGAAGATTCCTGAATCGAAGGCGGAGATCGACATTGATTATGCGCTCTGTTTTTTTCTTGACGCTCGTGTTTTTCGGGGTCGTCGCGCCGGCTTTTGCGCAGCGGGGAGATCTGCCGGGGAAGCGGAACTTCGCGGCGAAGCCGGCGGTGGGAGAGATGCTGCCGGATGTCGCCGTGTACGACGCGGCGGGGAAGGAGTTTCCGCTGCGGAGCCTGCGCGGCAAGCATGCGGTGCTGGTGTTCGGCTGTCTTACGTGACCGCCGTTTTTGCGCAAGGTTCCCGGTCTGGAAACCATCTATCGCGATTACGCCCCGCGGGGCGTGCAGTTCTATTACGTCTACAAGTCGCTGGCGCATCCGGAGCACAACGGGTACGTGCAGCCCTTCACGCTGGCCGAGCGGCTGATGCACGTGGCCGAGGCGGAGCGGACGATTGGGAGCGAGATTCCCTGGCTCTGCGACACGATGGCGAACGACCTCAAGCACGCGATGGGGGACGCGCCGAACTCCGAGTTCGTGATCGATCCCGAGGGACGCGTCCTCGTGAACCGCACCTGGAGCAATCCGGAACAGTTGCGGAAAGACCTCGAGGAGTTGATCGGCCCGGTTGAAAATCCCACCACGGTCGCCGATCTCGACATGAAGACGCTCCCCCCGCCGCAGCCGGCCGCCAAAGGAGTCGTCCCCCGCGTCGAGCGGCCGAAGGGCGGCGTCGCCCTCAGAGTCGAGCCGGTGGTTCACGACGGCGGCGAACCGTTCTACGTCAAGCTGCGGGCCGAGGCGGAGCGGAGCGTGCTAGGGGGCGAGTCCGGCAAGTTCTATCTCGGCTTCCATCTCGATCCGCTCTATCACGTTCACTGGAACAACCTCACGCCGCCGATCCGCGTCACGCTCACGCCGCCGGAGAAAGCCCGCTTCTCGGAAACCACGCTCCACGGCCCGAAGGTGGAGGTCGAAGGGGACGTTGATCCGCGCGAGTTCGTGATCGACGTGGCGGACGTTGAGCCGGGCCAAACGCTGCGGGCGGCGGTCAGCTACTTCGCCTGCAACGACGAAGAAGGCTGGTGCAAGCCGGTCTCGCAGGAGTACGTGGTGCGGCTGGAGGCCGACCGTGACGGCGGCTGGGCGCGCGGTGTGGGACGACCGGATCTTGCAGCCGATCGCTCGACACGGAGGGGGTCGGGAGTCTTTCCCGGTCGACCCGGCAAGCCAATGGCGACCAATCCGGCCGGGAAAGACTCCCGACCCCCTGCCGCCGACGGCGGAAGGGAGATGGGGCGCGTGGCGCGCGTCGATGCGGAGACGAATTCGCTGACGGTTCGCACCCGCGACGGCGCCGAGCAGGAGTATCAGGTCAGCGGCGACGCCATGCTCCGCATCAACCGCCGCATCGGGAACATCAACGACCTTTCGTCCGGCGACAGGATTCGTTTTCAGTGGCGATCTTCCCCCGACGGCCGTCTCATTCTCCGCTTGATGGCGCGGTGATTGCCCTTGCCGTCGGCGGCGGCTTGTGGGTATAAGCACCCCCGCTTTTCGTCCCGAAACTGACGTTGCGCGAAAGTGGGAATCATGGTGCGAACATGGATGGCGGCGCTCGTGGCGCCCGCAGTGATTTTGGCGGTCGGCTGCAGCTCGAAGACCGCAGAGAAGCCGGCGGATGGCCAGCCCGCGGCGACGGCGGCCGATGCGGCCGGACACGCGACGCAGGCGTCGCACGCGGCGGATGCGGACCATTCCACCTCAGCAAACGAGGGTGTCGGCGATACAGGATCGTCCGCTTCCTCCGGCGGCAAGAAGCTGACCGCCGAGGAGCACCTCCAGCGCGGCATGGATTTCTCGGCGAAGGGCCGGCGGCGGGACGCGATCGCCGCGTACACCGCCGCGCTCAAGCAGCAGCCGCGGATGTTGCCCGCCCTGCTTTATCGGGGGGGCGAACACTACGCCCGGCAAGACTTTCCCGCGGCGGAACGGGATATCGCGCTCGCGCTGGAAATCGACTCGACGTACGCCGAGGCCTACATTCTGCGGGCGCATCTTCTGGGCGTGAAGCACGACTATCAAAAGGCGGTGGAGGACTTTTACACCGCCCTCAAGCATCCGGAGCGGGAGCCGACCTTCGCCGCGTATTTCGGCGACA
>JAHWKS010000122.1 GCA_019347795.1 Planctomycetota bacterium
CTGCGCCACAAATCAAGCAGGGCTTGGGACAGCTCCTCCTCGCACGTCGGTTTTGTCACAACCGACTCGCGCGACGGATCGGCGGATTCGTAAGAGACGCCGGCCGGGACCATAGTCAAAATCTTTGCCCCGCTTGCCCACGCTTCACAGACGGACTCCATCCGATTTGCGTTCTCGTCGGGCCTCGCAGGCACATCGAGGACAACGGCATCCCAGTGCGCGTCGTGCGGACATTCGCGCACCGACACCTCGGCGCCGCAGTTCTCCAGCATCTCGGCGTAGACGCGCCGGCTGGTGGGATGGTCGCTGATCAGCAAGATGTGTTTGTCCGCGAGCGACGCCGGAGCCGCCGCGGGAGCGGCGGTCGCGGCCAGCGGCAGCACCAGATGAAATGTGCTGCCGCTGCCGACCTTGCTCTCGACCCAGATGCGTCCATCCATGAGCGACGCCAACTGCGAGCAGATCGCCAGCCCCAGCCCCGTCCCGCCGAAGCGGCGTGTGGTCGAGCTGTCGCATTGCTGGAACGATTCGAAAATCGTCGCCTGCTTCTCCCCGGGTATCCCGATTCCCGTATCGCGCACCGCGAAGTGAAGCTGCTCGGCGCCGGGCGCCGAATCTTCGACAAAGACATCGACGAACACCTCGCCCTCGGCGGTGAACTTGATCGCGTTCCCGACGAGGTTGACCAGGATTTGCCGTAGTCGCGTCGGGTCGCCGCGGACTTCGCGCGGAATTTTGGGCGCCAGCCGGCAGATCAGTTCGACTCCTTTCTGGGCTGCGGTGACGCCGAGCAGCCGCACCGCGCTCCCCACCGTCTCACGGATGTCGAAGGAGATCGACTCCAGCTCCATGCGTCCCGCCTCAATTTTCGAGAGGTCGAGGATATCGTTGAGCAGCATTAACAGGGCGTCGCCCGACTGCTTGACCATGCTCAGATAACCCCGCTGCTGCTGCGTGAGCGACGTGCCCAGCGCCAGCTCCGTCATCCCCAGGATGCCGTTCATGGGCGTGCGAATCTCATGGCTCATCGTGGTCAGGAACTGCGTCTTTGCGCGGCTGGCCGCCTCGGCGGCGTTGATGGCGATGAGAAGTTGCTCCTCGGTCTTTCGCAGTTCGTCGGCCGTCCGCTCCAGCTCCTCATTCGAGCGGGCCAGCTCCCGGGCGCGGGCCTCGGCCGCCGCGGTGCGCTCGGCGACGCGCTCCTCGAGCGTGGCGTTGAGGACCTGAAGTTGGTGGAACCCTTCGGCGTTTTCCAGCGCGGCGCCGGTGATGGCGGCGATAAAATCCGCCAGTCGCTCCTCGTCGGGACCAAACAGCCCGCGCACATTTTGATGGGAGATGTACAGGCAGGCCGCAGTTCGCCGGCGGACGTGGATGGGAACGCAAATCACCGAGCCGCCCACAGATTCGCTGTGGCGGCCCGAGCCATCCGCAAGAACGTCCGAGTACGCGACGGCGCGCTCGGTGGCGACTGCATCGTCCACGATCCAGCCGGCGTGCTCGTGACCGCGACTTTCGCCGTCGGCGATCACGTCCTGGACGTTCAGCTTCTCGTCCAACTCCAGGACGCGGCAATGCTGGCCGCGAAGCAGTCGCAGGGCGGCCGCCCGGGCTTCCTCGTAGATGGCCGGCCGATGGAGCGCGGACGCGATGCGGCGGCCCGCCTCCAACACCGTGTCGAAGCGATCCGCCAACGACACCGTGACCACGCCGGAACGATCCTGGTCCTCGTCGCTCCATCCCTTGAGGGCCGCCTGCAGCTCGCCGGCGAGCGACTCGCCTCTTTCCAGATCGGAAGCCGCCCCCGGCCAGTTGAACTCCTGCCCAATGCGGCCGCGGGCAAGCAGCGATTCCGCCAGTTCCTGCTGAGACTGCTGGCATTCAGCTTCGACGATGCTTTTGGAAAGGAATCGATGCGCCTGTTCCCGTCGTCCTCGCATGGCGGCGATCAGGGCGTACTCGCGATACGCCTGCGGCAAGTCATTGCGGCAAATCCTTGCTGCTCGAATGGCGGCCCGGGCGGCGGCGGCCGCTTCGCGCAGCAGCGGCCCGCGTCTCCCGCTCTGATAGGCGTCCAGTTGCTCCGCCTGGCGACGCAGCGAGGCGGCCAGCCACGTCATGCTCGGAAGCGTGTAGGCGTTGTGCACCCCGGCGCGGCGAGCCACGTTGATTGCCGTGCGAAACGTCTCGGTTGCCTCCGACAGGTTTCCGGCGCCCAGCAGTCGCACCCCCTTGGCAAACAACACTTGAGCCACCCCCTGCGGGTCTTGCCGATCGCGGTGCAGCTCGGCTTCGAGAATCTCCTCCGGGAGCACGCCTCCGGTGGCCCGCGTCCACACGTCGAGGATGATGCCCGACGCCTGCTCATCCTGCAGCTCCAGCCCCGAGCGGTGGTTGAGCCGGCACTCCTCGACCGCGGACCGCAAGTCGCCCAGACGATACTTGGACGCGGCGAGCTGGTACCGCGCGATGTGAACCAGCCAGTAATCCCCCATTCGCTCCAGCAAGCGGATCGCCTCGCGGCACTTTTCGATGCACTCTTCGTAGCGGCTGGAGTAGTACAGAACGCAGCCGTAAAAGGTGAGCGACTTCCCCTGCCCCCACAGGTCGCCGAACGACTTTCGAATCTCGAGCGAGCGTTCGGCGTAGTCCCGGGCGCGGCGGAACATCGGCACAAGCGAAATCACCGGCGCGTGCTCTGAGTAGGCGTTCGCCAGCTCCAGGGTTGGAGGGAACCGTTCGCCCAGGTTCATCCCGCGGAGATGCGCCCACAGGGTCGGGACCTTGCCCCGCGTGAACCAGTAGCCATGCGTCAATCGACTGAAGAGCCGAAGCTGCAGGCGAACTTCGGGGGAGGGCGCATTTCGGCGGCGGTGCACGAGCCAGCGGGGAAAGACGCTATGAAGCGTCTGCACGACCGCTTCCCATATCAACAGCGCGGCGAACAGCGGGAGCGATGCCGGCACGAAGCAGCCCAGGCGGCGCAACGTCGCCTCGAAGCCGCGGGCGGCGGATTCTTTGTCGCCTCGCTTGAATGCCAGCTCGGCAAGCTTCTCCCCGATCTGCGCCCGCGCGAGCCGGCCTTCCGCCAGGGCATCCGCCCGTTCGAGCAGCGGCGCTGCGGCGTCGTAGCGGCCCCGCAGCATGAGCACGTCGCCCAGACCTTCCGCAATGCGGAAACGCGTCGCGGCGTCTGCCGAGTCGGCGCCGCGCTGGGCGATGAGGTATTGCTGTTCGGCGATTTCCAAGGAGTTCTGCGCCCGCGCCGTCTCGGCCGCTTCCAACGCGTAGGGAAGCGCGTTCTTGCTATCTCCCGCGGCGTCGAAATGGTACGCCAGGTCGGAAACTCGGTGGGGCGCCTCATTCCGCAGGACCAAGGCGGCGCTGCGATGAAGCGTGTTTCGCTGTTCGATCGTGAGGCGCTGCACGAGCGCGGTGCGAACCTTGTCGTGGACGAAGACGTATTGGCCGCCGCTGGGGCGGGCCCACACCAGTTGCCGCTGTCGCGCCTCCTCCATCGCTTCGATGGCGCCCGCGGGTTGTTGACGCGCCAGCCGAGCCGCCGTGTCCAGGTCGAATTCCTTGCCCAGGATGGCTGCGGCGGAGAGCAGATCGAGCGCCGCTCGCGGCAGCAATTCGATGCGGTGCGTGAGAAACGAGGCTGCGCGGCTGGAGGACTGCAGCGAGGCCAAGGCGAGCGGCTCAACCCGCCAGCCGTCAGGCGTCGCCGTGAGCGCCCCCGACTCCACCAGGCCGCGGAGCACGGCCGACGCCATGAACGGACTCCCTTCGCCCAGCCGCGTCACCACCGAGATCGCCTGGTCGGGGAGCCTCCCCGCCATCGACTCCGCCAGCCGCCGGATGTCCTCTTCGTCGAGCGGCGCCAGCCGCAAGTGCGCCGCCGGCTGCAGGCGCCGCAGCAGGTGATTCTCGGGAGTCTCGTCGGAGCGAAAGGCCGCCACTACCGCGACGTGCCGGGGAGCGTCCGGGGCCTCGCGGCCCGCCGACTGCCAGCGGGCGATCAGCTTGCACGTCAATTCGTCCGCCCATTGGCAATCGTCCAGAATCACAATCGCCGGCCATTCCGCACTGCCCAAGGCGTCCAGAAACTCCGCCAGCGCCCGAAGCGTGCGGGCTTCGCCGAACGCTTCCGGCGCCAAATCCGGCGCCAAATCCGGCGCCTCGCTTGACGGAAACACTTCGCTCAACTTCGGCAGCGCCGCGCACACTGCGTCCCACTGTGAACCCAGTCGAGACCGAACCGACGCGGCGAAGTCGGGCTCGCTCCGGCACGCGGTCAGGAACTGATCGATCACTCCTTCCAGAAGTTGAAATGGACATTGTGCGACGTCCGTCGTCGCATGGCCGCGCAGGACCCACAGTCCGTCGCGGGCGGCCCGCTGGGCCGCCTCCATCAGCAATCGCGACTTGCCGTCTCCGGAGCGTCCCTCGACCAATACAAGGTCCGCCCGACCATACCTGGCCCGCGCCGCGTGCTCGTCCAGCACTTTCAATTCGCGGCGCCGGGCCACGAAAGCGGGCTCGGTGAGCGTGCCGCGTCGGTCGTGGGCGCCGATCACGAGATCCGGTTCGCGGTCGCCGCGATCCAAGGCCGTCATCAGGTCCTGCAAGTCTTGCAGCACAGCATCGGCCGTTTGATAGCGATCACGCGGGTCTTTGCGCAAGAGCCGTTGAAGAATGGCGTCCATTGCCCGCGGCGCTTCCACCCCCACTCGGCCCAATTCAGGCACTCCGGCAGTGACGTGCTCGAACAGCACCTCGCCGACGTTGTCGCCGGCGAAGGGGGGGCGGCCCGCGAGCGTGTGGAACAGCACAATCCCCGCCGAATAAAGATCGGCCGGCTCTCCGACGTCGCGGTCGATGGAGCCCGCCTGCTCCGGCGAAAGACACCACGCCATCTCCAGGTCCTGGTCCCTCAGCACCGAGTCCGATCGCACGACTTCGGGAATTCCGCCGCCGACCAGCACCGCGTCGGCCCGCGCGCCGCCTTCCGGCAGCACAACATTGGCCGGGCGAACGTTTCGGTGAAGAACGCGACGGCTGTGCAACGCGCGGAGCGCGGAAAAGAGTCCGATCGCTACCTGCAGCGACTCCCGAAGCGGCAGTCGGCCGTCCTCCAGCCGCTCGGCCAGCGTGACGCCCGGAACGAAACGCCAGACGAAGTAGAAGGCGTCGTCCTCGCGGATCAGCTCGATCAGTTGCGATAGGGAGTCGCTTTCGATGCGTCGCCGCACGCCCGCTTCATGCTCGATGCGCATCCGGGCGCCGGGCAAAAGCTCGCGCACGGGGACCGCCTTGACCACGACCGGCCGGCCCGTTTCCAGGTTCGTCGCCAGAAAGCTTTCGCCGATGCGGCTGCGTTTCAGACGGCGCGTCAACCGGAGGCGCCCTCCGATCGTTCGTCCCATCTCTGGGTCGTCCGCGTCAATCGAGTGCGGCCGCGATTGTAGAGTTCCGCCTTGCATAGCGCCCCCTTGTGTTCAAAACCTAGCCTTTTTTAAGCGTCGGAGGCGCTTTGCGGAGTCCCTATCGGAATCGGGCAAAAAATTTCTGCAGGGCGGTCGTTCAACCCGTACTACCGGCGGCTTTCGACCAACCGCTGCGATCGTCCTCCAAAAAGGCCGCTTTTGGAGGGGCCCCGAACCAGAGAACCGAGTGGTCCGCGGGGCGGCAAAGTCTCGTTCAACATCACAGCTTCCGCGGCGACGCGACCGGCGACGGCGCGCTTGTGGCGGATTGCTTGACACCCTCCCGGCGGGACCGCAATACTGGCGTCCGTTCTTCGCATCGGGGCGATCATACTCACGCGGCGTAGCATCTCGCGGAAGCCGCCGCAACACGCGAGAGTCGGGCAGTTCTCGTGTGCGAAGGAAGAGGGCGTTTCTAACTTCCGTTTCATTCTCTTTTGCGAAAAGGGTGCGCAATGCAGACTCAGATCGACACGTTCTTTGACAGCGACCTTGGGAACTTTCACCGCCGCATGGAGCACATCGAGGCCGGAGTGGATCCGGCCGCTCCCGTGGAGCACAACCGGACGTACGAGCAGATCGCCGGAGGCCTGGGGGACCTGGTCTCCGCTTGCCGACGGCTGGAGACGGCCCTCGGCGCCGACGCGGCGCTGGTGCGCGACACGCAGGCCCGCCTGCAGGCCGCGACCGCCGATTGGTTCAACCAGAGCTGGATCGGCGAGCGGGCCCGCTCCAAGCCGCGCGGCTATCCGGGCGATTACCTGCTGCTCAACACGATCTACGATCGGGCGCCGAAGTCGCCGGGCGTTGGCGGCTATCTCGATCTGTGGATCATGGACCTGCTGCTGGCGCATTCGGTCCGCGCCCGCTGGCAGATGCTCCACGCCTTCCTGGAGAGCGAGCTTTACCAGCGGAGGGAGCAGAACGTGGCGGTGCTCAATGTCGCCTGCGGTCCCTGCCGGGAGTACACGGTAGGCATCCACAACCCCGGCGCCGCGAACGTGAAGCTGACCTGCCTGGACAACGATCAGGAGGCGCTCGACTACGTCGCCGCCAACGTGGCGCCGATCGCCCGCGGCGTGCAGGAGTTCGGCTACGCCCGCTACAACGCGCTTCGAATGAAGTCGCCCGCGGCGACGATTCGCAACTTCGGCCGCAGCGACATCATCTACAGCATCGGGCTGTGCGACTACATCGATGACGAGTTCCTGATCGCCATTCTCGCCGGGTGGCGCGAGTCGCTCAGCCCCGGCGGCGCGCTCTTCGTGGCGTTCAAGGATATCATCCGCTACGACCCGACGCCGTACCAATGGCTGCTGGACTGGCACTTCTTCCGCCGCACCGAGGAAGACTGCCGGATGCTCTTTAAGCACGCCGGCTACGATATGGAGGCATTGGAGATGGAGCGGGACGCGACGGGCGTCATCATGAGCTTTATTTCCCGCGCCCCGGCGGCTGCTCCGCATCGCGTGGATGCCGCCGAGCCGTTCGCCGCCCCGCACGCCTGGCCGGCCGACGACCTGGAAACCGCCGCCGGGCCGGACGCCCTGGAAGCGCTTTAGAATGCTGACGAAGAACCAACGGGCGGTGGTGTGATGACGGGCGTCACCAAAGTCGCCTCCCGCGAGCCCGCTGGCGCCGATGCGCCGCGGGCGGTCCAAGCTGATGCCCGGCCGGAACTCCCGATCTTTATCCCGCCGAAACCGGCCCAAGCGGGATCGCCGCCATCTCTTCGTCCGGCGCCTCGGAGAGCGACTCCTTGACGGTAATGAAGTCATCCTCTCGCGCGAGAAAGGCGTCGATAATCGAGGGATCAAACTGCGTTCCCCGTCCGTCGAGAATAATCGCCTTTGCCTTTTCGTGGCTGAAGGCGGGCTTATAGACGCGCCGGGTGGTAAGGGCGTCGTACACGTCCGCCACGGCGACGATGCGCCCGGCCAGAGGGATTTCGTCGCCTGCCAGGCCTCGCGGATAACCTTTGCCGTCGTACCGCTCGTGATGGCTCCAGGCGATATCACGCGCCAGGCGGAGGTACTCGGCTCGCGGATGAGCTTGAAGCGCCGCATCGAGCGTCCGGCCGCCGATCGCCGCGTGCTGCTTCATGATTTCAAATTCCTCCGGCGCGAGTCGCCCCGGTTTGAGCAGGATCGCGTCGGGAACGCCCACCTTGCCGATGTCGTGCAGGGGAGAAGTCTGATACAGCGTCCGCACGAAGTCGGCGTCCACCCGGTCGCGGAACTCCGGCGTCTTGGAAAGCTGATCGCCGAGGATGCGGCAGTACTCGCGCATCCGCTCCAGGTGGGCGCCGGTTTCCGGATCGCGCGACTCGGCCAGTTTGGCCAGCGAGAAGATCAATAAGTCCCGGCTTTCCAGTTTGACGATTCGCTCGGCGGCCCCCACGCGAAGGTTCAACTCATCCGGCTGAAACGGCTTCGTCAGAAAATCATCGGCGCCGGCGTTCAGCCCCGCCACCATGTCCCCTCTGCCTTCGCGGCACGTGAGCAGAATGACGTAAACGTACTCGCTGAACTGGCGGTTGCGGATGCGGCGGCACAACTCGAGGCCGCTCATCTCGGGCATCTCCCAATCGGAGATGACCACGCGGAAGTCGCCGTCGCGAAGCAGGTCGAACGCTTCTCGCCCGTTGGCCGCCAGCGTGACGTCGTAGCCCGATTGCCGGAGAAAATAGTCGAGCATCTCCGTGCAAACAGGATCATCTTCAACGACAAGAATCTTCATGGCTGCCCCTTCGATGACGGCCCGCGTTGGAATCACGTCTCCTCGCACGGCAACCCCGTCGCGGCCAACGCCTCGGAAAACCGCGCCCACTCGTCGCGCAACAGCGCCAGCCGGGTAGAGATCTGATCCAGCCGGTGGTCCCGGGCCAACTCTTCGATCCGCCCTGCCTGCTCCTGCAAACCGGGCGCGGCGATGTTGGCCGAGGCGCCTTTCATGGTGTGCGCCACGCGCATAAGCCCGTCGGCGTCTCCGAGCTGCAGATGCTGCTCCAGTTGATCCAGGTCGTTCACAAACCGCGCGGTGAACAGGTTCAGCAGGTGCTGCGCGAAGTCGAGATTGCCCACGCAACGCGACAACAGCTCCTCCGGCTCGAACGAACGGCGAGTTTTCGATTCGCCAACAGTCATGATGTGCGACGGCCCCTGCCGACCGTTTGAAGTCCGGGAATACCGGCGGCCCAACCTGCCTCGGACCGTCGTTCAAGCGGCTTCCCACAATGAGTCGGCGGCGCCGACTCCATTACGCACTAGAAGGTAGGTTAAGGAAAAACATCGTCAAGTTTCTCGATAAATTCCTCCGGTGGTTATTCGGATAGCCGCAGCCTCGTAGCCCGACGCGTAAGGGCGTAAGCGTGGCGAGAAGCCGTCCGCAAGGTTGTCGATTTCTCGCGCGGCGCCGGTTATGATGGCCGCACGTTTTGGGAGGTTTCTATGAAGCTCGGCCTGATCAATTCCGCGTGGGTACAGGCGAACCAGCCGACGCAGTTCGGCCTGCAAAAGACCAAGGAGATCGGCTTCGACACAGTCGATATCTTCGCCGATCCGCTCGACATCGACGTCCGGGAGCGGCGGCTGATCAAGGATGAATGCGACCGGCTGGAATTGCCGATTGTCTCCATCGCCTGCGTGGCGGTGGGGCTGATCGACTTTAATCCCTCCGTGCAGCGGTTCCATCTGGAGCGGGTCGAGCGGTATCTCGATCTGGCGTACGAGTACGAAGCGAAGAACGTGCTCGTGGTGCTGGGCGAATACATCTGGAATCAAGAGGTCATCCCGCCTGCCGAGCAATGGCGGACGGGCGTGGAGAACTGCCGCCGCCTGGGCGACTACGCCGCGAAACTCGGCGTGCAGATCGCGCTGGAGCTGGAGCCGTTCCCGCTGTCGCTGGTGAACTCCGTCGAGACGATGGTGCGGTTCCTCGACGACTGCAACCACGAAGCGGTCCGGGCGAACATCGACATCTCGCACCTCCTGCTGGCCGACGTGGCGCCGAGCGAGTTGCGGCGATTGAAGGGCAAGGCGATCCACGTCCACATCTCCGACTGCGACGGCAAGGTGCACGGCGACCTGCCCCCCGGCCG
>JAHWKS010000954.1 GCA_019347795.1 Planctomycetota bacterium
GGCGGGCGTGGACCGACCAACTGTCGGCAGTACCCCCTACTGGATAGAGCCCCGAGGGAGGAAACTTCTTGTACGTGTCGTGATAGTTGTGAAGCGCCAGCCCGATTTGCTTGAGATTATTGCTGCAGGACATTCTGCGGGCCGCCTCCCGGGCGGCCTGCACCGCAGGCAGGAGGAGCGCCACGAGAATGCCGATGATGGCGATCACCACCAGCAGCTCGACCAAGGTAAACCCGTTCATTCGTCGCGATCGCATGAGCAGCTCTCCACTGTCGCAGGAGGGGGAAGTCGCCGAGGCGCAGGGACCTCGACGGCGGGGAGCATTGCTGCGACGTGGCTGGCGAAAGGAGAGCGGGCTTTGGCCCGAAGCTGGCGAGTCTATGGGCAATGCTTAGTGATACGCAGTCTCAATTTCAACTGAGAGGCCCCAGTTTAGCCTTCCCTCGCCCGCTGTCAACCAGGAAAACTCGAAAGATTCCGCCAGGAAGCAGGAACCTGACCCTGTTGAGATGCCGTTTCAACCTACGCCGCTGCTGCGAATCGCTTGCATCCTCCGCGCGGGCTGCAAAAATAGGCCGTTGTCGCTCCGTCGCTTCATCAAAACCGAAGGGCTCCGGATGACGCCTCGCTGCCCCCTTCCTCGCCGCTCTCCCACCCGTCGCCAAGCCATCCAGTCCGGCTTGGCCGGACTCGCCGCCATTGCCATGTCCCCGTCCCCCTTTCGCGCCCTCGCCGGCGATTCGCGGCTACGGGTGGAGCGGATTGATCGCACCACCGTCAAAGTTCCCTTTCGCGAGACACCCGCCCGCAACATGGACCGCGAGATTCCGCACTGGCGGTACGCGGAGGTGTTCGAGGTCGAGTTGTCGTCAGGTCACGTGGGGGTCGGCGAGACGCTGCTCTACTACACGTGGGGCGCCTCGGGCGATGAGGACGTGAAGCGCGTCCTGCACCAGAACGCAGCCGCGTGGATGTGGGACGACTCGCTGGGGGCCGGATTGCAGATTGCGTTGTTCGATGCGGTCGCAAAGGCGAACGACGTTCCCGTTCATGCGCTGCTGGGGAAGAAGGTCCACGAACGGACGCCGCTGGCGTGGTGGAATATCGACACCTCGCCCGAGGACATGGCCTCCGAGTGCCGCGAGGCCTACTCGCAAGGCTATCGCGCGTACAAATCAAAAGGGCGGCCGTGGTTCGACGTGTGGGCGCAAATGGAGGCGGCGTCGAAGGCCGTGCCCGACACGTTCCGCATCACGATGGACTTTAACGACACGCTTCTCGATGCGGATCGGGCGATTGCGATTCTTCAAGAGCTGGCCGCATACCCGCAAACGGCGATTTATGAAACGCCGATCTTCCAGTCCGACATCGAAGGCAATCAGCGCATCCGCCGGGCGACCCGCGTGCCGGTGGCGATGCATTATGGGACGCCCGCCCCGCTCGTAGCGTTTACCCAGGAGGTATGCGACGGCTTCGTAGTCGGCGGCGGCGCGAGCCGGCTGATAGAGACCGGCGCGGCCTGCGCTACCGCCGACATGCCGTTCTGGCTGCAACTGGTGGGCACGGGGATCACCGCCGCGTGGTCGCTCCACTTCGGCGGCGTGTTGTCGCACGCGAAGTGGCCGGCGGTGAATTGCCATCAGCTTTTCACGCACACGCTGCTGACGGCGCCGATCCGCGTCGAGGACGGGTTTGCGGCGGCGCCCGACGAACCGGGGTTGGGCTATGAGCTGGACCGGGCCGCCCTCGAGCGATTCCGCGTCGAAAAGCCGCCTCGCCGTCCCGAGCCTCCGCGGCTGATCGAAACGGTCTGGCCCGACGGCCGAAGGATGTACATCGCCAACACCGGCGAAGTAAACTTCATGCTCAACGCCTCGCGGGCTGGGAAAACGCCGTACTTCGAGCGCGGCGTCACGACCCGCCTCGTCCCGGACGACGGTTCGGCCGAGTGGCGGGCTCTCTACAAAAAGGGACGCCGCGGACCGTATGTCGTCGAGTGAGTTCGGGGCGAACGACGGCTGTCGGGAAAGCTAAACGGCCTGACGGAACTGTTCGGGAAATCTTCGGAGCGCCTCTGCGTTTTCGAGGATTTGCTCAATTAAGGGAGCGTCAAAGTAGCGGCGCGCAACTGGTTGGCGAAACTTCCCCGTAGGCAATGGGTAAAGTTGGC
Source organism: Planctomycetota bacterium (assembly GCA_019347795.1). GTDB lineage: Bacteria > Planctomycetota > Planctomycetia > Pirellulales > Pirellulaceae > JAHWKS01. The sequence goes on from JAHWKS010000954.1 coordinate 2,171, forward strand.
CGTCGCGGTACTGATACTTCTCTTGATCGATTACCACGACATGCGAGGGGGTGACTTCATCGATGACGCCTTTCATCAGATAATCGCCGTCGATGGAATCCCATCCTTCCCAAAAGACTTCGCGCCCGACTTTGAGCTGCTGCGGCTCCAGC
>JAHWKS010000123.1:0-1340 GCA_019347795.1 Planctomycetota bacterium
GGTCCGAAAGCGAACGGATGAAGGCGTCGAAGTCGATCCGAGCCGCGGCGGTATCCGCGGGCCCGGCGCGGCGGTCCTCCACCAGGATCTCGCGCCAGACTTGCTCGTTTGCGTCGTAATGGTCGAGGCGCTGAACGCGAACGCCTTTGCGCTGCCGGCAGACCCTTGACGTCACGTCGCGTACGTTGGTGCGCTGGGCGACCTGACGGCCGCTGCGGACCTGCAGCACGGCGTAGCGCGCCAGCGGCCCCGGATAGGCGATGCTCGCCTTACCGAGCTCGCAGAGCCGAGCATAGGCTGCCAAGGCGTTCGTCAGTCCTTCCTGGACCGCCTCCTCACGGGCGTCGCGATTCAGGTCGCGGAACGCCATCCGAAGATGGGACTGGATTTTGGGGAGCATGGCCACGAATGGCTCGTGCCAACGCGCGGGCAACGGTTCGCGTGCCGGGGTTTTTCTACATGCGATCATCGGACGATCTCCTGCGGCTGGGGACCGTCCCGCGGGACGGTCCTGTCGAGAAAAAGGGACAGGACCGCCCCGCGGCGCGAGGCGGCCGCTTCGGGGATTTGGCCGCCCACGTGTGGGCTTTGGTTGCGGGAACCTACGTATCGCCGTCGCCGTTCGGCTGGTCGGGCGCGGCGAGCGAGGGAGGCGAATCGCGGACAAGCGGCGGCGGCGAACATGGAGCGCGCGGCAGCAGAATCGGCTGCTCCGAGACGAATTCCGCCAACAGCAGTTCGTTCATCGCATCGGCCTGGCTGTCGGGACGGTTCATGCTGTAAAGCACGTAACCGGCCAGCGCCAGCGGAGCAATGCACGCCAGCAGTACGCCCACGGCCATGATCGCATTGGCGATCAGCGGATCCGTGCGGCGTTGCCGGGCTGCCGCTTGCCGGTCGCGCTCCAGGTCGTCTCGGCGCTCATCGAGGCTGGCGCGCTCCTCATGGAGGTCCTCCTGGAGCGACGCGTGCGTCTCCACCAATTCGCGCCGCGCCTGGGCGTCCGCCTCGACCAGCGCCCGCGAGGCCTCGGCGACCTGGCGGCTTTGCCGGGCCATCTCCTCGTTTTGGCGTGCTTGTGCTTCCACGCTCTGCTCGGCCAGCCAAGCCAGGCGCGCGTCGCTCTGATCACGGCAGCCGCTCGCTAGACTGAGCGCCGCCATCAGCGTCACCCGCTCCATGAAACGCATCTTTATTACGGGACCTCCAAAAGGACAGCAATCTGGCCAGCAGCCGCTGAAGAGCACACGGCAGCTGACGCTCGCGCGCAAGCGCGAATGCGAGGCTTAACGCACCACGGCCACACTCCGCCTAACGAAGCTGACGCTCGCGCGCAAGCG
>JAHWKS010000123.1:1440-9569 GCA_019347795.1 Planctomycetota bacterium
CTTAACGCACCACGGCCACACTCCGCCTAACGAAGCTGACGCTCGCGCGCAAGCGCGAATGCGAGGACGGCGATCAACAGCGAGCTGGCAACGAGAACAGCAGTGGTCAAGGGGAGTCTCCTATCAATGGGAACGCGCGCCGCACGCAGCGTACGGCGCAAGAATTAGCGGCCCAAACAGCAATCGCCGCGGACACGGGCCATGTAGAGCGTTGTGCACGCTAACCGCGACGTTTCATGGAAACATGCCCGATTTTGGGCGGGAATTAAGCCGCGTTTGGCAGCCGGGGCAATAAGCGGCCCTCTGCCTTGCCAAACGAGATGCAGGTCCGAGCCGTCGATCGCTCGACGGCCGCAAGCGATCCAGGAGACATCCAGGAGACGAAGCCCGGTTCGGAAACCGAGGTGAGGTGCTCAAGACACTGCGAGAGACGCGACAGGTACGACTGATCCGCCGACGAGGTCTGGTTCGCGAGCGGTATGAATTAGCAGAGCGTCCGACGTTCCCAAACGTCTCGTTATTCATTCTGACTTCACGGCCGTCTCACGCGGATCAAGTTGCATCGGCTCCATCGTGGTCCCGAGCGAGCATCCGAGCTGGTACGTCCAGCTCTACGTCGCCGCACGCGCAGACGTCGGCGTGGATGTGCTCGAGGGAAAGCGGTACGGCAGCATTCGAAGGCGCGCAGGCCAAATCCCCCGGCAGCCAACGCTCCTGAGAGTCCGCCAGGACTCTGGGCGCGTCAACGGCGCCTGCGCCGCAGCCTTCGCCGCAAGAAAAAACGACGCGGTTTGCGCCCAGAGCCTGAAGCTGTCTGAGGAGGGCGACAATTGCTCCCCGCCGGCGCCAAGGTGAAGCCAGTTGCGCCCACAGGTGGGTTTCTTTCAGTTTTCTGGTCCACTGCCGGATCTCGCCGATCGTTTTCGTCTCGGCCCGCAGCGAAAACTCTACGCGGCGGAGAGCCGTACCGCCGCTTCGCCGGCAGAGTTCGCTACAGCTGCTGGCATGGTCGTGGATGGTTCCTGCGGTGTCGCTTGCCGTCCGGCGCCGCGGCCGCCTGTCGCCTGCGAAGCTGATCGCGACGATAATCAGCTCGCTGCCATCATCGTACAACTCACCGGAGACATCGAACGCAGCGGTAGATAAAACGTTCCTCGCGGCGTCCACTTTGGTCACGAACTGGTTTTCACGGACATTCAGCGCCGCCTCGCGCTGAGCCTGCACCTGGACGGCGATTGCCGCTTCGTACTTCCGCCGGCGCGGCTCGCTCAGACTTTGGGGATCCGCAATCTCATCGGCGGTGAAGCCGTACTCCTCCACAAGAACGCGCGGGGCGAGCGCATCGCAATCAATGAGCTCGTCGCCGCGTACAATCTTACCGCGGGCGGTAATCACTAGCCCCGGCGCCCGATCTTTCGTGCGAGCTTCGATCGGGCCATTATCTTTGCACTGCTGGTTGGGATCTCTCATGGGACAATCTCCTATGGACAGGGACCGTCCCCAGGGGACGGTCTTGCCGGTGTGGTCAGGAACGCCCCGCAATCCGCGGCGGCGAATTGGCGAGGCGTCGGCCGCGCAGCTCGGCGCGAATTCAGTTGGCGGCGCTCGCAGGGATCGGCGCAGGCAGAACTCCTGCTCGGAGTACTTCCGCGGCGTTGCGAAAATCGCGCGTGGCTGAGAGATTCCGCATGTTCCGCCGAACATACGATTGGAGCTCGACAAAACCCTGCGGGATGCGGAGCATCTGGCGCCGGAAACGCATCGCCATGCCGGCTCGCTGTAGATAGCTCGGCGCCGGCCAGGGCCGCGGGCCGTTACTTGCCGTTGTTGTGTTTCAACTCGTCGATCAGCGAACTCGCGGCGGGAAGCGAAAAGTCTTTGGGACGCTCCACAGGGAATCACTCGCGCAGAAGTGCAGGTAGGCCAATGTTCCTTCGCTTAGCCGATGCCCGACGTCGCGACGAGAAACGAGCCGTTAGCGGGCGTGATCCCGCTTAAGGGCATCGATCAGCGAACTCGCGGCAGGAACCGAAAGATCCTCGGCGCGCTCGACGTGGAATTGCTCTCGCAGTAGATTGCCTAAGTGGACGCCGCGCCGCTTCGCCATCCCCACGATCACCCGGACCTGCCCGGCAGTTGCCGGTCGGGCCAAAGTGAGCGAGCAGCCGAGTCCGTCACCTTCACCGACGGCGGCGCCATCGCACCAGGCGCCGTCGATCGGCGAAGGATATGCAGAAGTTTGCTGGTCAGGCGACGTCTCCCCCTCGAGCACCGCGCCCAAGAGTGCACGGCTCTCCCGCCAGCGGCGCGCCGTCAAGATCAGGAGGCGCGCCACGTACCGTCCGGCTCGTATCCGATCACGAGCCATGACCACGGGAAGTCCCGTTGCGATCCACCCCAAGAGCGAGTTAATCGCCGCCTCAGGTTGCACGTCTCCGCGCCAGCCGCCGGACTCGATCTCCGGCCACGTCGACTCCACCACCAGCGCTCGCACAGGATAAGCCAACAGCCGCCGCACCTCTCGATCGAACCGCGCCCGCTCCCGCCCGATGCAGGCGATGAGGTCCTCGCGGCTCTTACGCTCTATCGCCGCCACCGACTCCAGTCCTCGCAGCGAGTAGTCGCCGGTTGGTAAACTCGCCCTCTCCACGCGCAGCGGCGTCAAATCGAGCGGCGCCTGCTCGCGCGTATCGACCAGCGCCAGCAGCCGGTCGGTTCGTAGGTCAATCGGAATCTTCATGAGCCATGCTCCCATTTTCGCTTCTGCGTTTGCGTTGCCGAATGATCCGGGTTCTGAAGCCAAGACTGAACTTCGTTGTCACCTTCTGCTGCCCCGCCGCCGTTGATCTTTGCCGCGCCGGCCGCGAGCAAGGGCGCGACGCCGCGGGGCCGCATTAAATTCCCGAAAGCTGCCAATTAGAAAATTAGCTGTAGAGAGGACGAAAGTTGCCATTTGCCAGGAGCTAACGCGCTCCACCCTAGGATTATGCCGCGCTTTTCGTAAGAATTTAGGCCAACGAACCAGCGAATTGCGCACTGCAATTCCGCCCCTCGGACATTCTCCTGTCGGCGACCGTCCGGCCTGAACCTCCTTATGTCGGCATCCTTCGCTGCGCGGTGTAAGTGCCCGGCGCGTCGCGCACTGTAGAGTAGTTTGTAGCGAAATCCGCCGCCCTGGAGCCCATATCATGCCTCCGCCGCAATCACCTCCCCTCGAACTCGATCCCACCGAACGCCGGCGCCTGGAGGAGCTATACGGCGACCTGCTCGGGCCCGCAGTATATAAGCTGATTTGGACAATGCTCCTAAGCGAGGAGGAGCAAGAGCAGCTGGGGAATGCTCTGGCGCAATGTGCGACCCCGCGCCTGGCTCCCGTGCGGCTGTGGATGGAATTGCGCGGCTTCACCCAACCGCGCGCCATCATCGAACTTGCCCACGGACTGAATCTACTCTCTCCCGCGGAGTATTCCTGGTTACTGCGGGGCATCAGGGAATCACGACCGCAGGTTGATGGATCGCCGCCGCCGGTTGACGGCGATGTAAAGCCCCGTTGGGACGCCGCGCGTCGCGAACTGCGCTACCGGGGACGCGTCGTTCGGCGGGTCCGCAGCGCGCGTGTCGCACACACCATCTCGGCGATCCTTGATGCCTTCGAAGAGGCTGATTGGCCCCCGCGCATTGAACACGCCGTCGATGTGTCGCTCTCTCCGCAACCTGTGCACGACGCGGTTCAGTCATTGAATCGGCGTCTCCATGAGCTCCGCTTCCGCGTCGATGGCGTGTACATCTGTTGGACAGAGTCCTGATTGTCCAGTCACCGTCCAGTCGCCGCCATTAGGTAGTTTTCGGCGGCTTTGCCAAAATTGACCTAGCGATTAAGGATGCACGAGCTTCCGCGAACGGGGTCACTAGGCACGGATGTTTCCCCAACAAAAAACTCAAGCGAACGGCGGTAAGGAACCCAGGGGCCTCGTCCAGCCGCGTGGAAACGCGTCAGGCGAGGAGAAGACCGGGGGAATCCCTCCGGCTATTGGGAAGCTTTTGGGCGGCGAATGCTTGCAACGGTACGTCGAGCAGTTCGCCCAGGAGTATCAGCCATTCGGCCCAACCGAGCTCGCAATCGTCCGGGATATGGCGCGGCAGGCGGCGGCAATGGAGCTGTGGGGCGAGGCGGTGGGGGCCGTGGAGCGGCAGGCGGTGCGAGGTGTTTCCGAGCTGCTAATTCAATCGACGCTCGACGACGAGGAGTTGCGGGATGCCGTACTTGCCGGGGCAGTGAGCGCGGAAGCGACTGACCGCTCGGAGCGGCATGGACTCGGGCATTCACGGGCGTTCTATCGCGCGTTGGCTAAGCTCGAGGAAGTCCAATCGAAACGGCGCAAACGCGGAGAGGCCGCGCGCGCATCGGGAACAGCGATGCCCCCGCGGTTTCGCAGCGAAGCCGCCTGCGAACAGTACCTGGAGGAGCGCCTGCGCACCGGCAATGTGGCCTGTCGCCGCTGCGGAGCGGCCGAAGGCTATTACTGCGCGGCGCGGCGTGCATGGGAGTGCGCCCGCTGCAAAGCCCAAGTGGGCTTGCGTCACGGAACTGTGATGGCCCGCTCCCCGATTCCGCTGCTGACATGGTTCGACGCAATTCGCTGGCTGCTTTGGCGCCCGACGAGCGGCGCCGTAGAGTTAGCCGAGCGCCTCGGCGTTTCGCGCGTGGCCACTGTCCGAGCGCTGGCAGGCAAGATCCGTGAGGCCATGGGCGCCGAGAACGCAAGCAAGCTGCTGGCCGGACTGGATGTGCACTATGCCCGCGGCGAACACCTGAACCTGAGCCAAGCGCATGAAGATGAGTAGTGATAATCACGACCCGTAGATTGCCCGGCGCCCTCGAGAACGACACGTAAATCGCGAAAACGGCATAGTTTCGGAGCACGTTCTGAGTGGCTCGGGCCGCGCTGCGGCGCCTGAGCCGAGCGCACATCCCCTGAGCGAACTGTACTTGATACCGACAAGGAGGTCGCAATGTCAGATCTAGTTGTCAGCGGCGCCGGCGGAGGCGCCGCGGAGGAGCCGAACCGCAGCGGGAAGTCCCGCCGAAACCACAACGGCGCCCGCGGACGCCGCCACGATCGCGTCATCCCCACGGCCGAAGACTGTCTCGATGCAATGGCTCGGCTGCCCGGACTCCTGACGCTGGGCGTGCTGAACTCCGCGCAAGTGAATGCCATCCGTGCAATCTATGCGGGGATCCTGCAGTATCACCAGCGGAGTCAGGCTCGCGACGAGCGGCAGGGGATCTCCAACGCAGATGTCATTGAGCTAATGCGCAGCAATCCGGCCATCCTCAGCATGCTGGAGCCGCTGCTCACCGATGAGCAGATCGCCATGGTGATGGACGACGTGCGCGACGAGGACAACGATGGGCAAGCTTAGGTTCTGTCAGCGGTGCGTGTATTTGGACCGGAGGCCGATCTCCTTCGCCGGGCGCCCTTACCTCCCGGCGATCTACGCCGCAGATCGCAATCTCGTTCTTCGCTGCAGCAGGCAAACCGAAAAGAGCACGTTTCTTGTCAACACGATCCTCTACGAGGCATGCACCAACCCTGGAATCCAAATGCTTTTCGTCTGCCCGCGCCAGGAGCAGGCCCGGGTATTCAGTCACACGCGACTCATTCCGTCCCTGGAGCAGAGCCCCCTTGTTCGCCGCACGCTCCTGGGTAGCCGGCGGCGCCGCCCGCAAGTAACGAATTTGCGACTCGCCAATGAGTCGGCTCTCTTTGTGCGGGCGGCGTACCACTCGGGAGACTCTTGCCGCGGCCTCAGCGCCAGCCTGCTGTTGGTCGACGAGTTTCAGGACGTCGCCGAAGGGGACCTGCCGGTACTGCAAGAAACCATGAGCCATGCACAAAATCCGCGCACGATCCTGACCGGCACACCCAAATCGGTCGACAATCACTTGGAGTGGATGTTTGTCAAGTCCACGGGCCACGAGTGGACCATCGCCTGTCCCCACTGCAACAAGGGCGTGATCCTCGATGAGCGGAGCTTGGCGCCGACGGGTCTAGCGTGCCCGGACTGCGGCGCCGCACTCGATCCACAGCAAGGCCGCTGGATCGCCCGTAACCCGCAAGCCACGTGGGGAGACGGCTTCTGGGTGTGCCATCCGATGGTCCCGTGGCTCAACTACGACGAAATCCTTCAGCGCCAGCGCGCGTATGACCTGGCCAAGTTCAAAAACGAAGTCCTTGGACTCTCGACGACGGCCGGCGAGCACGTGGTGACGCGCGAGGAACTGGAAGCCTGCTGCACTCAGGCGCCGATGGCGAATTCGCTGGAGCAGATTCCCGCGGCTGAGCGACCGAAACTCATCGCCGGGATCGATTGGGGCGGCGGCGGGACGTCGCGCACCGTGATGGTGATCGGCTATATGCGCAGCGACTACACCTTCCAGCTCTGCCGCTTCGAGCGATTTGCGGTGACCGAAGAGCCCGACCGCGTGCTTCACCTTGTGGCGCAGCGCTGTAAGCAGTTTCGGGTGCAGCTTATCGCCGCCGACGGCGGCGGCAACGGGCATGTGTACAATCGCTTGCTCCTGGACCGGCTTGGTTGGCGGGGCGAACTTTACGCCATTTTGTATTCCGCCGCCGATCACGAGCCTCGGCAGGACGGCGCCCTCATCAAATGGACCGTCAATCGCTCCGCCAGCATCGGCGTCCTGTTCTCGCGCGTGAAAAAGCAGCTGATCACTTTCCCGCGCGTCGAAGACTGCGGATGCTTTCTCGATGAATTTGCGTGCGAGGTGGCCGAGTACGACGACCTCACCCGGACGATTCGCTATTCACACCCCGAGACGCAGCAAGATGACGCGCTCCATGCGACAAACTACGCTCTGTTGCTGGCGGTGCTCAGTTTTTCCGACGAGCGGCGCAGCATTTTCGATTGCAATTAGGCGCCAGCCGGCCGATATCGAATGAGGGGTTCCTCTACGTCACATCCCGCGGCGGTCCGGCGCCCGGCAATGACGGTCGTCGTCTTTACCCGCACCGCGGCCGACGGGACGCACGCGCCGCTACTCGCAGCCGGGATCGAGCGCGAACACGCTCGCCGTCGGCAGCGACGCGGTGCATCGGATCGAGTTGAACGGCCAAGCGGCCGGCAGCAGCTTTGTGATGCAGATCAACGGCGGCGGCAGCATCGTGCAGGGGCTGGTCGTCAACCGCTTCCTCGACGGGCTTTCGACGCAGTCCGCCGGCAATCGTTTCGAAGGTAACTTCATTGGGACCGATGTGAGCGGGTCGCTCGGCCTGGGCAATCACCGCCGCGGGATTCTCATTCTCGCGAGTTCGACCTCTGCGACGGAAACCACGGAAGGTCGTCCCATGTCAGTTAAGGATATCGCAAAACTTGGCAAATTGCTCGCCCAATTTTTGGCTCGCTTCGCCCACTGTTTTGTTCGGCCTGAGGGGCGGGCGTTGCTGCATGTGTATGTGCGCGGGCTGCTTTCGGACGTTCAACGCAAGAACGTCGAAGCCATCGCGTTGGATCAGAACGTGGCGCCGAGAACCTTGCAGCGGTTCCTGGAGTCGATTGTGTGGGATGAACAGCAATTGCGCGACCGCTGCCAGCAGATCGTCGCCGCGGAGCACGCAAGTCCTGAGGCGATTGGTTGCATCGACGAAACCGGAACGGCCAAGAGCGGCAATCAGACCGCCAGCGTCAAGCGACAGTACAACGGCAATCGCGGGAAGATCGAAAACTGCGTCAACAACGTGGCGCTGGCGTATTCCACGCCGGGATTCCATTGTCTGCTGGACGCTCAACTCTATCTCCCCAAGGAGTGGACCGAGGATGCGGCGCGCCGTAAAAAAACTACATTCCCGACGACGTTGTCTTCCAGACCAAGCCGCAAATCGCCTTGGGCCTGATCGACCGGGCCAAAGGCAACGGAATTCGGGTGATGGCGTGGACGGCCGACGAACTGTACGGCCGCGACGGGGCGTTTCTCGATGGGCTGGACGAGCGGGGTGAAGCCTTCGTCGTGGAGATTCCTCCGGACGCGCACGTTTGGCCGAGCATCCGGCCGTCAGACGCGCGCTGCAGTTGAGCGAGACGATGAGCGAGGTCCAGAAGCAGCGAAT
>JAHWKS010000955.1 GCA_019347795.1 Planctomycetota bacterium
GATCTTAAAACGGCCGTGCTCGCGGTATTCTTCCGGCGTCGCTTCGGCGAGGGCGACTTCCTGCCGCTCGCTGAGAAGATACAGCATTCCGCCGGCGGCCACTAACGAGCCTTTCCCCACGCTGCGGGCCTTCCAGGCGTTCTCGCCGGTGAGGACATGCTTGCAGACGAGACCGCCGTCGAGGCCGTAAAGATAGTCGCCCACGCGGACCACGCCGCCGTGATGGACGCCGAGCCGCTTATCGAAGTACACCTCCTCGGCCTCCTGCTCCTGGGAGGCGCCGGTGATCTTCGCCAGGCCGCCTCCCGTTCCGTAGGCGCTGGTGGCGTAGACGTGATCCTGCCAGACGACCGGCGTGCAGCAGTTGGCGGTGCCGTTGTTAGCCGCGGAGTAGGACCACAAGAGCCGGCCGTCGTCGGCCGAGACGCCGAAGCAGCTTTCCCGCGCGAACTGCACGATCTGCGGCACGCCGAGAATGTCGGCCGCAACGGCCGATGCGTAATGGGCGCCTTGCGTCACTTCGTCGCTCCGCCAGAGCGTCTCGCCCGTGTGCTTGTCGAGGGCGGCCAGCGTCCCCTGCTTTCCGCCGGGCGTGACGATCAGCATCTCGCCGACAATGAGCGGCGATTCGCTGTAGCCCCACCCCGGACGGCCGCCGCCGAGGTCGTCGATGAGGCTGATGCTCCAAATCGCCTTTCCGGTGGCGGCGTCCAGACACGTGAGGTCGCCCATGCCGCCCAAGGCGTAAACACGCTGGCCGTCCACGGTGGGCGTGCCGCGCGGCCCGTCTCCCTGCCCGTTGCGATAGCCGCCGTAGTAGCCGCGCAGCTCTTCGAGCGTCAATTCGCCGTCGCCGCCGGGATGGTGCTCCGCATAATACGCCGCAAGGTCGTCCGCGGTTAACTGGCCGTCTTTGCCCGACTCGCGATCGGCGAGGTAGCTCTTCAGCTCGTCGGCGACGACGCTCTCATCGCCGTTCTCATCGATGCGGCGGAACGATTGATCAAGGACCGAACCGCGGGCTTCTCTGCGATCGATTGCGCCGTCGCCGTCATTATCGCTCGCCGCCAATAGCCTCGACGCACGCTCGGCGGCGAGTTTCTGAGAATCAGCATCTTCTTCGGCCGTGTCGATCCGCGCGAACTGGTCGCGGAACAGCCCGCCCGCCTCCACGTCGGAGATGCGGTCGTCGCCGTCCTTATCGAGCTGCTTCACCAGACGCTCCGCCCGGGCGGCGGCGATCTCGGCGGGATCGCCTGTCGTCGGCTGGTCGTAGTCATTGAAGTCCCAGCGGAAGCGGGCTAGCGCCTCCGCCTCGTCAATCCGCCCGTCGCCGTTGCGGTCGGCCTGCTTCGCCTCGCCGGCCACCCGCTCCTCGACCCGCGTCGCCAATCCCGGCGGCTGCACGGCCCACAGCACCGAACCGTCCTCCACGCTCAAGGCGATGACGTGCTCCACGCCGTTCAAGTCGCCCTGCGTCAAGATCCAGCCATCCTTGATCGCCAGCGACGAATAGCCCGTGCCCACCGTATCGACCTGCCACACCACGGGCGGCCCCTCTTCCGGCCACTCTCGTAAAAGTCCCTTCTCATCGCTGACGCCGTCGCGGCCCGGACCCCGCCACTGCGGCCAATCGCCGGGGCCCGCGGGAACCTGCGCATCGGCTGCAGCCGCGCACACCAAGACCGACACAACCAGGGCGCCGAAACGCATGGCGAAATTCCTTTTCAAGAGGCGGGAGCAAGCGGGCGGGAAGCGGGGGAAGGAACAGCAGTTGACGCATCAACCAGGATTGATTGTGATCGATGCCCGGCGGGAAAACAAGCGACGGTCGAGACTTGATCCGAGACTGGATGCTCGTGGCCCGGGAGTTGCCCGCCACGGCCTTACGGCGCCTCGAAATGAACTACGATAGACCTCACTCCGACGACGATCCGCATTTGAGGAAACTCACACTATGCCCTCGCTCTATCTCTCTGAGGAGGACGTCGCGAACCTTCTCGACATGCCGGCGGCGATGGCGGTTCTCGAAGAGGCCTTTCGGCAACTCGCGGTTGGGCGGGCGCATAACACGCCGCGGGTGCGGGCGAAGGGGGATGGCGTGGTGCTGCATTCCATGTCGGCTGCGGCCGACTACCTGGGCGTCGTGGGGTGGAAGCAGTATGTCACGAACCGTCGCGGCGCGCGGTTCCATGCGGCGATCTATGATGCGCAATCGGGAGAGATGCTGGCGCTGATGGAGGCCGACCGGCTGGGACAAATGCGGACCGGCGCGGCGACGGGAGTCGCGGCGCGGCGCCTGGCGCCCG
>JAHWKS010000124.1 GCA_019347795.1 Planctomycetota bacterium
CTCGGCAAAAAATGAACAAAACCTACCCGTCAATCGAACACGGGTGAGGTACTAGCGTGCCGGCGGGAGGCGGTGGAGGGGGCCGTCGGCGAACGGCGCGTGGTACGTTGCGGGCGCCGCTTCTCTTCGCGTCGAGAACGGCGCAGGAGGCGCCATGAACGCCGCCGCAGGGACCACGTCGTAAGCCGGTGATGACGACGACTGGAGGCCGCGATAGCCGATCGCGGGCGTCGCCGCGTGTCCGAAGCCTGAATAGCTGGCGGCGCTCGGCGCCGCGCGATGATCGGCGCCATGCCCGCTCGCCCGGAGCACGCTGCGATGTTGCGGCCAGCCGGCACGAGCGAGGTCAGGCGGCGGCAAGGGCGGTCCCAGCTCCGGAATCTCCGGTTGCGGCGGAATGGGGGGCGCCGGCGGCGGCGTCGGAACCGGCTCAGCGGGGATCGGCTCGACAGCGCCGGGAAGCATTTCGAACAGCGGCGGCGGCTCGTGGGCGCCCGACAGGCCTTGCGGCGCCGGACCGCTGGAAACCGGCGGCGGCTGCGTCCAGCCGTAGTCGAGATAGTAGCTGGCGGCACGCCGGCGGGCGTGGCCTTCGGCGTCGAAGTACGCCTTCTCGGGCCACGGCCCTTCCGCGAGCATCACGTTATTGTACTCCAGGAGCGATCCCTTGCGGAAATGAACGAAGGCGATTCCCTTGTTGTACTCGCACAAAGCCCGGTAGAAACTGATTTCCGATTCCGCCAGACGCTGCTGCGCGCGGAGCACCAGATCGAGCGTGGTCAGCCCCCGCTCGTAAAGCTGCGTGACCGACTCCACTTCCTCGGCCGCGGCGAGGCGGGCGCTGAAGAACGATTGGGCCAGGTAATACTGCGCTTCCATGTTGCGGATCGCCTGCGCCAGGAGGCTGGAGACATTCAACTCGGCGTCCTCCAGCCGGGCGTGCTCGCGGGCGAGGCTGAGCTGCGCGTTTCGCACGCCTGCGTACTCCTGGCGGAAGCCGACCGGGAAGGCGAAGTCGAAGCCAATCCGCGATTCCTGGAAGTCCCCCTCGGTGAGTACGTCGAAGGCGGTCGAGCCGGGCGTGGGGAAGTTCAATCCGTTGCGGTCCGAGTTCACCAGGTGGTCGCCCGCCCCATACCAGCGATAAAGCCCGACAATGTTCAGCTCCGGCAGCAGCAGGTTGCGGGCGGCGATCAGCTCCAGCTCGCGCTGCTTGACGAACCACTTGATGCGCCGCAGCTCGGGACTGCGCACGAGCGCCTCGGCGCTGACCACCGGCCAATCGAACGCGACGCGGGCGGTGGTGGGCTCGTCGATCGGCCGGATCAGCCGGCCGTCGGTCGTCGCCAGTCCCATCAGCCACCGCAGCGCCGTTTCCGAGTTGTAAAGGTCGTTGAGCGCGGTTTCGGTCTGCGCGCGGAAAGTGAAATACTGCTGCCGCGCCTGGGCCTCCACCTGCAGCGGCTCGGTTCCCGCTTGCAGCTTGTTGTAGGCGATCCGCCAGGAACCCAGCGCGCTGTCGCGGGCGACCTTCGCCGTTTGCAGGTTGCGATAGGCGCAGTGCAGGTCCCAGTAAGCGTTCTCGACGTCTTGCACCAGGTTTCGGACGTTCGCTTCGAACTCGGCCAGCGAGACGTCGGTGCGAATCCGCGCGATCAGCACCGGCACGCGGTTCACCCGGGCGCCGTTGCCGCGGAGGACGGGATGCCGGAACTCGGTCTCGAACTGCGTGGTGTAGAAGCTGTTCAAAGCCTGGAATCCGCCGCCGGTGTTGCTGCGATCGTACTCGGTGATGTTGCGGAAGAAGAACTGCGTGCCGGTCGCCGATCGCTTGCTGACTTCGGCCGTGTAAGTTGCGGCGGTGCGGGTGAGCGTGGTGGGGAAGAAGACAAAGTCTTCGCCGACGCCGGGCGCCCTGCTGAGGCGGTTCTGCGGGCGGTCGGTCGTGTTCCAAAACAGGCTGGAGGCGAACTGCGCGTCGAAGGCGGCCAGCGCCGCTTCCACGCCGAGGTTCGGATCGCTCTCGAATATCGCCGGGTCATACACGGTGGCGACGCCCTGCGGATTGGCGATCAGCGCATCGGGAACGGCCGGCGAACGCGCCAAGCCCCCGAAGCGCACCGAGCCGGTGCTGCGGATCACTTTGCTGTTATGCAGCGCGGTCTGCACCGCCTCTTGGAGCGTAAGGTCCCAGAAGACCTGGAACTCGGGATGGCGGAGCGTGAGCGGGGCTTGGTTGAAGGCGGTTTCGTCGAGGCTGGGATGCTCCAGGTCGGGATACGCCAACATCGTGGCGGAATCAATGTACGTCGCCAGGTCCTCGTCGTGCCGCAGATAGAACGGATGCCGCGGCTGGCAGCCGATCAGGACCGCCAGCCAAAGCAGCAGCCACTGCGGCCCTCGTCCATGAGGCCGATTCATGATGGTCCCCCCGTTAACATCCACCTTACGGCGTCGCCGGCTTCCAATCTCCGCCGGCGTCGCCGCGGCTTGCGCTCGTACTCGGCTCGGCCCATTGGAGCGCGTTCGCTTTGGCCGGCTGCGAAAGGTCGATCGGCGCCGCCGCAGAGGCCTGGCGAACCGGGGCGTCCGAGCCCGGTCCGACGCCGATCGCTCCCCAATCGAATCGTCCCGCCGGTGCGTTGGCCCGCTGCGTGACCGGTCCTTCCAGCGACGGCGCGGGAAGCGACTCCGGCATCGGCCCGTTCGGCGCCTCGCCCGCATCGCCTTCCGCCGGCGGCGTGGGAATGACTTCCCCTTGCGGCTCGGCCGGCGTCGGAACTCCGTAGGCGCCTTCCGGCGCCGGGCCGTCGTGCGGACCCTGCATCGTTTGCGAGACCGGGCCGCGGCTGATCACGCTCGGCCGGCTCACGCCGTAGTCCAGGTAGTGGCTGGCGTCGCGGCGGCGGGCGTGGCCCAGCGCGTCCCAGTAGGCCTTCTTCGGCCAAGGACCTTCGGCGAGGCACACACCGTCGTATTCCAAGAGTGAGCCTTTCGCGAGGTGAACGTCGGCGATGGCCTTATTGTAATTCACCAGCCGCTGATAATACTCCCGCTGTGCGTCCGTATGGCGGCGGACCGCGTCGAAGTAAGCGACATCGTAGGCGGCCCGCCCCTCTTCGATCTCCGCGGTGCGAGAGAGAAGCTCATCACGCGTGGCGACCCAGCGATTGAAGGCGGCCTGCGCCAAGTGGTACTCCGCATCGGTGTTGACGATCGCGTTCGTGACGCGGTGCAGGACCGTCAACTCCAGATCCTCCAGGATCGCCTTCGACTCCGCCAGCAACAGTTGCTGATGGCGAATGCGGGACAACTCCCGCCGCGCGCCGAACTGCGGCGGCGAAAGCTGCACGCCGATGCGGGCTTCCTGGAAATCCCCTTCCGTCAATTCATCAAACGCCGTCGAGCCCGGCGTGGGGAAATTGAGTCCGCGACGGTCCGACGTGGCCAATTCGTCGCCGACGCCGACCCAGCGGTAGAGGCCCACCACGTCCAACTGCGGCAGCAATTGATTGCGATAGAAGATCAGCTCCAACTCCCGTTGCTTCATGCGCCATTTGTGCCGGCGCAGCTCGGCGCTGCGGGTGAGGGCCTCCGCCTGGACTTCGCACCACTCAAATTCGACGCGGGCGGTTGTCGGCTCGTCCTTAGGCCGGATCAGGCGATGATCCGACGTGGTCAGCCCCATCAAGTAACGCAGATGGCGCTCGCGGGTAAGCAGCACCACGTAGTTCTCCTCGACTTGCGAGCGAAAGCTGAGGTACTGCTCGCGAGCCTGAGCTTCTTCATGGGCGCTGGCGCCTCCCGTCTGAAGCTTTGCATAAACGACCCGCCAGACCCGGAGCGTGTTATCGCGGGCGGTGCGCGCCGCTTCCAGATCGCGGAACGAGGAGTAGAGGTCCCAATAGGCGCCCTCCACGTCGCTCACCAGGTTCCGCACGTTGACCTCGAAGTCGGCCAGCACGATGTCCTCGTTGGTGCGGGCGAGGACGATCGGCACGCGGTTCACCAATGTCCCGCTTCCCCGCAACAGCGGATGCCGGGCCTCGACCTCGAGCTCCTGCGTGTAGATGCTCGGAACGGCGGTCGGAGGTTGATCGAGGCGATCGTAGGTGGTTCGCGTGCGGGCGTAGAACTCGGTTCCGGTCACCGACCGCTTGGCGATCTGCGATTGGAAGTTCGCCCGGTTCTGCTGAACGAGAACGGGGAGCGAGATCTGGTTGGGACGAAGCTGGCGATCGGTCGTGTCCCAGAACAGGCTGGTGCTGAAGTGGGCGTCATACGCGGCGAGGGCGTCCTCGACGCCTTGCCCCGCGATGCCGGCCCGGCCGCCGCCGACGCCCGGCGTGCCGGGAATGCCGGCGAGCGCCGCTCCGGGAATCCCCGCGGTTTGCAGCCCGCTGGCGCCGCCGAAATTGAGCGTGTTGCTGGCCTGCAGCGCCGGTTGGTAAATCGTATTGGCCTGGTCCGCCGCGCGCAGCAGAAGATCGGGGGAGGTGCGCTGTCCGCGAAACACCGCGACCGCGCCGCCCAACTGGCGAAGCACCTTGCTATTCTGCAGCGTGGTGGCGATGGCCTCTTCCAGCGACAAGTCCCACATCTCCTTCGGTTCGGGATTGCTCAGGCTCAGCGGCGCCTGCGCGAAGATCACCTCGTCCAGGCTGTGAGTCTCCAGGTCGGGGACCTCCATCTCCTGCGCGGTTTCGATGTAGTGGGAAAGGTCCCCGTCCTCGTGCAGATAGAACGGCTGCGTGGGATGGCAGCCCGTGAGGACGACCAGACCCACCAAGAAGACCGCGACTGCGCTGCGTAGTTGCCGGTTCATCGATTCCCGTTCCACAAGCTGCGCAAAGGGCGCAAAACTGAACGTTCCTCGACGATGGGCAGCGGAATCCGCCGGCTCCGCCTGACCGATGTCGAGGGCGACGATAAAAGGCTGCCGCGAATCCGCCACGAGTGCGGAAACGCGGCCGCCCAGTCCCCCCGGACATCTGAGAATGCCGCGACTTTACACAATAATGCATAAGCCCGCGGACAATCTCAGCGGCAGACGTGTTATCGGCGGAAGAACCGGCAAACTTGCAAGAATCGCGCTAACCGGCAGAGATTATCGACGAGGAAAATGTACCCCAACTCTCCCACATCATCCTAGTTTGCTGATTCTTCGGGAATCTACGCGGAAACTCAAAGAATACCCTTCATTCGAGCCGCATGCTGCAGAATCGCCCAGGACGCTATTTTGAACGCATGTACACTCGTCCGGCTAGGTGGTGTTGGGTGGGGTGGGGGGGGTGCGGGAGGGGCCGCCGTCGCTGTTTATCGGGCTGCTAAGGCCCTTCCTGAGGCTCTGGCGACGGACGGACCAACTCCTGGATCGCCGGTCGCTCAAAACGGCAGCAGCCGGATTGGGGAGAAGCGGCGGAAGCGGTCGAGAATTGATGGCTTGCTCGTCGGCGTCTCCGGCGCCTCAGGCTGCTCGGTGATCGGCCGCGTGGGGGGCGGCTCGACGAACGCCTGCAGGAACTGCGGCCAATAGCCGTTCAAGAAGCGGAGACAGTCGGCCACGCGGCCTTGGTTCAGGTCGTGCTCGGCGCCGCCGATGATCTTCTTGAGCTCATCTCTCTCGAGCTGCTCGAACCACGTGTCGTAGAGCCGCACTTCGTCGATCCAGACCTCCCCCGGTCCGACCAGATCAACGCCGACCCGCAAGTCGCGAACCTCGCCCGGGGGAAGCGGGATCGGATAGACGTACTCCCGCCAACTCGTAGTGAGCGGGACGATTGACCCGCGGCCGAACGCGCCGAACCGATAGAACGACTCGCCGGCGTGCGTCCATTGGGCCGCCAGCCGCAACTCCGGTTGCCGCTCGAGGTCGGCCGCCCGCACCCAGACCGAGAGCGCCAGCCGACCCGTGGCCGGCGGCTCGATGGCGGCGCTGCGGACCCACGTTTCGGCATTGGCGGCGGGACTCTTCATGAGCAAAGACTGCTGCCCTGCATAGGGGGATGCCGGGTCGGGCGTGATCGAGTTCCACGCGCCGCCGTATTCCCATCCGGGAACGCGGCCTTCCTGCGGCGGTTGCTCAAAGCCGGCGTTCTCCAGCACGTCGAGCCGCTGGGGCGCCCGTAATTGAAAGGCCCGGGCGCCGACACCGCGGATCGTCCGCCGCAAGGCATCGAGCGTTTCCGTCGGCAGCGTGCTGAGGTAATCCACCACGCGCGCCTCCGGCGAGGAGAGCGCGGCGCCTTGCACGTCGAACGGCGCCAGCTCCACTTTCCACCAGGCTCGCATTCCGCGCCGCGACAAGGGGGGCGCCTCGCGATCTCCCAGTCCGACAAGGACGCAGTCGTCGGGCGCATCCAGCTCCAGCTCGACCGTGATCGGCCAGGGGGAATCGTTCACCACATAAACCCACGCCCGGCCGGCGTGCGAGGCCTGACGCACCGTCACCGGCTGCGTGGCGGCCCCCATCGTCGGAGACACTTCCTCAAAGGGCGTGTCCGGCAATCGGCGATAGACGTCCAACAGCGGCTGCAACGCGGTCTCCTGTCCCAAGGGGAGCATCCAGCCGCCGTCGAAGATCGACCTCGCGTCATGCCGCGCCAGCAGGTGCGCAAAACGACGGCGATCTTCCGCTCCGTAGAGGGCCAAGTGAGGCGCCAGCCACGTATACGTTCGTTCGGCACGGAAAGGACTGACCGCGTCGAACTCGGGCAAACGCATCGGCCGCGTCTCGTGATAGAACAGGCCGGCCGGCTCGCCGGCGGCGGCAAAGAACTCGCTCACGTCGGCGGCGGCGTTCAGCTCGGTCGTGACCGCCTGCTCCGTCAGATTCGCGAGCGGCGCCACGATTCGCGGCCGCGGCAGAACGATGTTCGGTTGCGACTCCCAAAGCCGGGGATTCAACCCCAGGTGCAGCATCACCTCGGCGAAGCGCGATGGCCGCGGCAACGCCGGCCGCATCATCCATTTGACCGGCTCAGTCTGATGCAATTCGACGCCGGCCAGATAGAGCCGCGAGTGCGGCCCCGCCGCGCCGACCAGCTTTCCAAGCGTGCGATACAACGTCGCCATCCGCTCGGCCCGCCAGGCGAGCCAGGCGGCGCGGCCTTCGTTGCTCAGCCAGGCGTCACGCTGGGCGAATCGTCGCTCGCCTTCGCCGGGAACCTTGACGCCGGCGTGCTTCTCGAACGCCGCGATCGTGCGGTCGTCGTAGCCCCAGAACTGCCCGGGGAGGACGGCGTAGCTGCTGGGGGTCAATTGCAGGGCCACGCCTCCGAACGAGCGATGAGCGCCGTACCGCGCCACCAGCTCCTGGACTACGTCGGCGATCGCCGACTGCACCCGCTCATCCAGCGGGTTGTAATACGGCGCCAGTCCCTGCCGCGCTCCGCGGCTTTGGAGCCACGTTTGTCCTTGCCCGTTGACCCACTCCAGCCCCACTCGCTCCTCGGGCCGCGCGCGGAGCAACTCTTCCAGCGCCGGCAGCGGCGTCGCGAACTGCAGCGCCGGGATGATGCGAATCCCCTCGCGGTCCCCGAGACGCAGGAGCATTTCCAACACGTCCTTACGCCGCGGATCCTGGCCGGAGACGAACAGGGCGCCGGTGTCGTACTTGGGCGTCGGCGCCAGCAAATCGCTGGGATAAAGCGCGCTCCCCTCGCACCAGACGGAAACGGCCGCCGCATTGTAGCCGCGGCTCTTGAGGTACTCGATCATTCGTACGGCGCCGACGTAAAACGTGCTCCAATCGTCCAGCGTCCGCCCGGTTCCTCCGTCCAAGCCTTCCGGCGATCCGAAGTTCTCGGGCATCAGCGGCCGATCAAACCACGCCCCGAGCAGTCGGCGATCCTCCGGGAAGGGATCGTAATTGACGAAGACGCCCTGCTGAGACGACGCCAGCCGGCCGGGCGATCGCTCCTCCTCCGGCGCGGCGGGAAGCGAGGCCGGGCCGCGCAAGACGCGAATCCGCCCGACGAGCGCCTCGGCGGCCTTACCCTGATTGGTCAAGAGTAAGACCGGCGCTTCGGTCCGCGGCCAAAAGATAAGCCGGTGTATGCCGGCATCGCTGCCCGTGGCGGGCTGAGCCGCGAGCACCGCAACGCCGGAATCGAGGCCGAGCGGGGAAACCTCGCCCGCCGCGTTCGGCTCGACGATGCTCACGCCGATCGCCTGCGGAGCGTCGGTCGGGAAAGCGACTTCCACGATCTGCGGCCCGGAGGCCGACCCCAACGGAAGCGGAAACGCCCGCCATCCCCCCGGCTCCAGGCTCATGTAGCGATGATCGCCGTGGCGCACCGTCTGCAAAGGACCGCTGGCCAACTCTCCCTCATCGAAGCCGGGAATCCACTTGGGAAGCTGCGGCCACCGGGTCAGGCGCTCCCACCACTTGGGATTGGCCGGATCGATCTCCAGCACCGAGCGCCATTCCGCGGGATCGGCCGCTCCGGCGGATCGGGAACGATTCCCGATCACCACCAACTGCACCACGCGCTCGATCGCCGGCGGCGCCGGACGCACCGGATTCACCGGTCCTTTCGGCGCCAGGCGAAAGATGAGGTCGTAAACTCCCTCCTCGCGCGGCAGCGGGATGTTCAAAGGCCCCGTGGAGGGCGCGGTCCCGTCGTCATCGATAACCAGGTCCTGCGTCTGCGTCCATACCGCCTCGCCCCCCGCGGCGGGGACAAGCCGCGCTTCGCCCGCCAGCGACGTCTGCGGGGGAAAGCGGGTCAGGTGAGGCGCGGCCTCAATCTCAAAACGCTCTCCCGGCGAAAAGACCAGCGAGTCTCGATCGAAATGGACTCGCAACTGATCCCCCGGAGCGCGCCGCACCAGTAGTCGATTTTCTCGCTCGTCCAGCGAAACGTTCTGAAAGCTCGCGATCAGCTCCGCCAGCGGGATGTCGTGGCGCACGGCGCCGCGCGGGTCGTCGCGGGGAATGAGGCGGACGGTGATCGAGGCATCGCGCGGCGCGGCGACGGAGAAGTCCACGCCGTCGTAGGCGCTGGCGGTTCGCTGCCACAGCCGCATGCGGCGGCTCGCCTCGCTGGCCGCCATCGCCCCCGGGGCGTCCGACTCCATGCTCAGCCGCACCGGCTCGGACAGCCGCCCCGCGGAAAGCTCGATCTCCGCATCCCACGGCCGGGCCGCGCCGCCGCCCCAGGCCACCCGCAGCCGCAGATCGAGCAGCTGCGCCGCATCGGGCAAGCGGGCGGCGGTTTCATCCGGCGGCGGCTCCTGCGAGACGCCCGGCCGCAGGGCGAACTCGGCGCAGACGATCATCGCCAGGACCGCGCACAGCGTCCTCTTGCCTGCCCCGGCGCGATGCAAAGCCCAATCAGATTTCAAGTTCGGACTTCCCTGTCCGATCATTTCCGCCCCGCGAAGAAAATTCGCGACCCCCGAAAAATTCAAGGGGGGCGATTATAGGCAAACGCCGCGATTGCCCGCTACGCCGGAATTGCCAGGGTGGGCGAAAAGGGTGCATGACGGGGTTCGCAATGGAGTTTTGGGATTTGTCGCAGCAGGGTGTG
>JAHWKS010000956.1 GCA_019347795.1 Planctomycetota bacterium
AGCTCGACCAGGTCGGCCCCCGTCTCCAGCGCCCGGCGGAAGGCCGGCAGAGTGTTCTCCGGCGCCGAACCGCTCGCCCCGCGATGGGCGATCGCCAAGACGCGATCGGCCTGCACGAGCCGCTTCGCCGGACTCAGATCCTCGCCTTCAGCGAGCAGCAATCCCGACGACATAGAGATGGAAACCGCCCAACCGAGGAGCAAGAGAAATCGCTGCACGCTAATCCTCCATCACCTCGGCCTCGCGGCGCTTGGCCATCTCGCCGGCCTGGCTCTCGTACTTCTTGGTCAGATCTTGAATTTCATTTTTGGTGCGGTCGCGCTCGTCCTCGCTCAGCTCCTTGTCCTTCTCCGCCTGGTCGGCGGCCTTGTTGGCGTCCCGGCGGATGTTGCGAATCGCCACCTTCGCGTCCTCGGCCAGCTCCTTCACGCGGGCCACCAATTTCCGCCGCACATCGCCCGAAAGCGCCGGGACGTTGATGCGGATTACCCGGCCGTCGCTCTGCGGGTTGAACCCCAAGTCGCTGGCGACGATCGCCTTTTCGATGTCTTTGATGATCGACGTGTCGTAGGGACGAATGACGATCTGCTGCGGCTCGGGGGCGCCCACCGAAGCGAGCTGCTTGAGGGGCGTGGGCGATCCATACGCGTCCACGCGAATCGAATCGACCAGCCCGGGATTCGCCCGGCCGGTGCGAATCCCCGCCAGCGCGTGCTTGAGCACGCCCAAGGCTTTTTCCATGCGGTCTTCGGCATCGAGAAGGATTTCGTCGGCAGTCATGTCGGTCCATCCAGATGGCGGAAAGGGGATTATCACGCTTCCGCAAACATCATACGTTGGTTGGCTCAGTTTCGCCAGCTACGGAGGCGCCGCAGATTCCCTCTGCCGTTTATGAACATCCGCCGACGCATTTACGAGATCCTGGAGCCGGCCCGGCCGGATGACCGCGCCAGCCAGACGTTTGATCTGTTCATCGTCACGTTGATCCTGCTGAACATCGTCACCGTGATGGTGGAGACGCTCGACGCTGTGTTTCAGGCGGCGCCGGGGGCGTTTCACGCCTTCGAGGTGTTTTCCGTGGCGGTGTTCTCTCTCGAATACGTCTTGCGGCTCTGGTCGTGCACGAGCGATCCCCACTACGCGCATCCCGTGGGGGGACGGCTGCGGCAGGCGGCCCGGCCGATGACGATCGTCGATCTGGTGGCGATCGCTCCCTCGCTCTGGATCCTGGCCACCGCCGGGACCGCCCGGGTGGACCTGCGATCGCTGCGGCTCTTGCGGTGCTTTCGCATCTTCCGCCTGGCCAAGTTGACGCGTTATTCGGAGGCCCTGCAAACCTTCAGCCGGGTACTGTGGGAAAAGAAAGAGGAGCTGGCGGCGAGCCTGCTATTCCTGTTGACGCTGCTGTTGATTACCTCGTCGCTGATGTACTACGCGGAGCGGGAGGCGCAGCCCGAGGCGTTTGCGAGCGTCTTTCATGCGATGTGGTGGGCCGTGGCCACCCTGACCACCGTCGGCTATGGCGACGTCTACCCGGTGACGGGGTTGGGGCGGATGCTGGCCGCGGTCACGGCGGTGACGGGGATCGCCATGTTCGCACTTCCCACGAGCATCCTTGGCGCCGGCTTCCTGGAGGCGTTCGAGCGGCGTCGAAAGCCCCCCGACTGCCCGCATTGCGGAAAGCGGCTCGACGCGCCGAGGAATATATCGAGCGAAGTCGCCGAACCTCCCGGTTAGGGCGCCGGCGGCGGCGCCGACGCATTGGCGCGCCATTCGCTTCTTGATGATCCGCCACAGACGGGATTTCGGAAGGTACGGCTTGAACGGCAAGATCGTTCGTTAATTTTTTCGCTTTTTCCGCGTTGGGCTCGGCTGCATCTGTTCAGTATTCGGTGTCCACCAGGCCCGGCGGCGACGCTGGTCCGGCTCGTCTAAGTGTTTTACCCGCAAGAGTTTGACAACGGGCGCGGCAGCCGCGAAGATGCAATCGTCGATCTTCCCGACACCCGGCGGCAGACCAAGCGGCGGCGGGGAACTTTCTCACACCCGCGAACATCCCATTTCAGTAGCGAATTCGTGAACGACGCCTCGCTCATCAACCAGGCCTTGGAGGGCGATACGGACGCGTTCGGACAGTTGGTGGAGAAGTATCAACACCGCCTGTTCAACACGCTCTTGTCGCTGGCCTCTTCGCGCGAAGAGGCCGAGGACCTGACCCAGGAGGCGTTCGTTCAGGCGTTCGTCAAACTACGGACGTTTCAACAACATAGCGCGTTCTACACTTGGCTGTACCGAATTGCGTTCAAC
>JAHWKS010000957.1 GCA_019347795.1 Planctomycetota bacterium
TGTCATGCTTTTCCGCGGTGGCGCCGGTGAGCGGGAAGAAGACGTGGGCGTAGTGCGTGGCCCCTTTCTCGATCGCCCAATCCTTCATCGCCGCGGCCACAATGTCGGCGATCGACGGATCGAGCTTCTCGCCCGCCTCGATCGTCTGGCAGAGCGACTTGAAGATCGGCTTGGGGAGACGCCGCTTCATCTCCGCCTTGGTGAACACGTTGGCGCAGAACAGCTCCTGCGTCGGGGAATCGACAAAGTTCAGCGGCGGCGAGAGCGGCTTGTAGTTGGTGACGGCCGAGATGGCCGCCAGCCGCACCGAGGCGCCGAGCGAGGCGCCGCCAGCGCCTCCCGCGGCCGGGCGCGCTCCGCCTGAGGCGCCGTTGGGGGAAGACTCGTTCAGAAGGGTGGTGCTCACAAACTGGTTCCTGGGAACAGAGGGAAGAATCGGACGGCCAATCGTACCTGTCCGCGACGGCGGCGTCGATGCGAGAAGGATGAAGCGCATCGCCACCCCGCCTTACCGCACCGCACAAAAGCAACTGCCAGGCCACGGCGCGGAGATTGCGGGAGATGCGGTTTTCCCGGAGGCGAGCGAAGATCGCCGCTTGGCCCGCATTCGTGAGTAAGTTCTGATTTCGGCATGGCTTTTCTCATTCGTAGAACCAATCGTATTATATCCGAGCCGGCGCCGTCGCGAACGCCGTGTTTCGCTTATGCTGCTGTGATGCTCTGCTTCGCCAGGCGACGGAGCCGCTGACCGAATCACCGTTACGGCGCTTGGTCTAGCGGCAGCTCCACCGCCTGAGCGTTCGCGGCGCTGCGGGCCACGGCTTCGGTGAATTCCATGTAGCGGACACCGGTCGCGAAGTCGGTGAACTCGACCGGCCGGCCTTGGCGGATGGAGGCGATGAACTCCGCTTCTACCTGCCAGCCGTATTCCTGCTCGGGGGGCACAGGAATCTCCCGCAGCTCACGATCGCCGCGCTGCGCGCCCCAGAGCCGATCGTGGGGCGAGAGCTCGTACTTCAGCGTCCCTTCGCTGCCGTACAAGTGAATCTGGCTGCTCGGTCCAAATCGCGTGACGCCGCTCACGTGATACACGCCCCGTGCTCCCCCGGTCAGCACCGTGAGCGCCTGGACGCTGTCCGGCTCGCCGACCCGCACCGGCATGCCGCTGGCCGGGTCGAACCGCTCCGGCGTGAACGCATGCGCCTGGGCCATCACCCGCACCGGATCGGGAACCCAGCGAATCAAAGTTTCGTGCAAGATGCCCAGCGTCAGCATGTTCACGCCGCTCAAGGCGCTGACTTGCCGCCAGGAGAGCGGCGCCTGGGGGTCGGCCAGCACGTCGCTGGCGCCCAGGACCACGAATTCCCGCAGCTCGCCGAGATAGCCCGAGGCGATGAGTTGCTTCATCACGCGGTCCGCCCGCAATCCAAACGGGCTGGGGACAATCTGGCAGACCAGCTCGGGGCGGGCGCGGCTGGCGGCCAGCATCGCGCGGGCTTCCGCGGCGTTCATCGCCATCCGGGCTTCCGTGAGCACGTGCTTGCCGGCTTCCAGCGCAGCCAGCGTGATGGGGCCGTGAAGATAGGGCCACGTGCCAATCAGCACGGCGTCGAGATCCGGATCGGCCACGAGATCGGCCCAGCGATCGTAGGTCTTGGGAATGCCGAACTCTGCCGCGGCGGCCGAGGTCGACTCCGGCCGCCGATTGCAAACGGCGTCGATCCGCACGTCGGCGCAGGCCGTCAGCCCCGGCAAGTGCCGCAGTCGGCAGTTGCCTCCCAGCCCAACGACGCCCACGCGGATCAGGTCGTTCGCCATACGGGCGATTTTAGGCGGCGGCGCTCGTCCAACGCCAGCAGGGTCGCGTACAATGGAGTCGGACTTCGTTCTTCCGCGGAGACCTGCATCGTGAGCGGCGAAGAGGAGGACCAGACAAAGAAGAATCGTAAACGGAAGACCAAACACACGTCGGGCCGCGATCACACTCGCAAAAGCGGACCGCAGAAAAAGAAGCGCTTTCGAAGGAAAGCCGCCAAGAAACGCGAGGCAAAGCGAGAAGCTCTCCGAAAGCAATGGGCGTTATGGGATTCCTTGCCGCCTGAGGTGCAAAGGTTACGGCCGGAATTGAAACCGAAACTGCCGAGGCCGAGTGATGAAGGCTAAACCTCCTCCCCACCGGCGCAAATTCGCCAGCCAGTGGGACGAGATCGATTATCTCTACAACAAGTTGCTCTACTGGCTCTACGAGCGAGAAGAGGGGGGAAAGGCCCGCGCTTACGCCCTGCGACTCAAGCGGCTGC
>JAHWKS010000958.1 GCA_019347795.1 Planctomycetota bacterium
CTGGGCCATGCGGGCTTCGATCTCTTCGACCTGCCGCTTTTGATTGGCGTAGTCAAAGACTGTCTCGCAGTTCGAGGAGACGCTGCTGAATGGCTTCGGCGCGGTCGAGAAGCTCTCGTTCCATGAAACTTTGAACCTTTGAAATGGGGCGACTGTCAATTGTATCGGCGAAGGCGCATCGGTCCAAGAACGAAACCAGCCGCCCCTTTCGCCGGAACGGCGGGAGCGGCGGAAATCTCGGCTGTCTCGGCGCCTAATGTCCTTAACCTCCCCGTGGGGAGGTCGGACGCGGTAGCGGCCGGGTGGGCGGGGTAAGCTCGAACGACAGTTATTTCTCGAGCGACCCTTATTTGCTGGGCTCGAGCTGCAGAATCCACTCGCGGAGCAGCTTGACGGCCTGCTCGTCAACGAGCGAGGTAGCCAGTTGCGGCATCTGCCCGGGGCCCCGATGGGCCATGCGGTGGAGAAGGATTGAGCGGTCCGGGTCGCCGGGGGTGACGAGGCGGGGATCGTCGATGCCGTACTTGTGGTGCAAAGGCGGAACGTTCAGGAGTTTCGTCTTTTCCAGCGGCACGGTGAACGCCAGATCCATTTGCGCGTTGCCGCCCCCCGCCTCGACATGGCACTGGGCGCAGTTGGCGTGCAGGTAGGAACGGGCGCGAGCGCCCACATCTTCGCTCTCGTCATACGGATCGACCAGCCGCTCATACTCCGCGGGTGCTTTCGCCAGGAGCGATGAATTCGGCGGCGCCGGCCGCTGGTCGCGGGTTGCGGTGCGGCGCCGGAACTCTCGTTCCAGGTCTTCGTCGCTCAGCCCCGCGTCCTTTAGCTCCTGACGAAGGGCGGAGCGGTGTTCGGCGTGAGCGCTTGTGCGCAAGACCCCGAGCGACTCCAACACGGTCAACTGGTTGGCGGTCACGCCTCCGTAATCGTGCTCCTTGTTCATTTGCAGCGTGGAGAGGCCCAAGACAAAATTCGCGGCCCGGCTGTGGCAGACCATGCACTCGGTGCGGCTGGGATATCGCCACGTCTGGCGGCGAGTTCCCTGGGGCGTGCGGATCTCGAAGTCCTGGTTAAGCCCTTCCTTCTCGACGAGCACCGCCTCGGTCTGCTCGTCGTTCCAGCGATAGGAGTAGCCGACCCATTCGCCCTGCTGCCTGGTGAGGAAGCGCGTCTCGATCCAGCGGCGGCTGTCGGGGTCGCCTTCCTCCATCTCCAGGGCGAACGATTTGACCAGCACCGCCAGATCGGGGAAATTCCAGCCGCGGCCGTGCGTGAAGTCGATCTTCGCCGGCTTGCCGGCGCCGTCCGCGTTTTGAGCCGCCGGCAGGTAGAGAAACCGCGACTTGGAGGCGTTGTCCGACCACAGCGGAGCATTCACCGAGTACGGAATCAGCCCCTCGTGTACGCGATGCCCGGCGACCGAGGCAAACAGCCCGCTCTCGCTGAGCGTCTGCGGAAAGTCCTCCGGCCGCGATTCGGCAGGGTTCGGCTCGATCCGATAGAAGCCGCCTTCTTCGTTGCCGCGATGATCGGCGACGAGCAGCTCGCCGTCAGAGGTCAGTGCAAAGGCAGAGATCGCCAGCGTCGTGTCCGCCAGCTCTTGATGCCACACCACCTCGCCCTCTTTGACCTTCACGCCCCAGATCTTGCCGGTCGAGTAGTCGCCGTAGATGTACGCTCCGCGCAGCTCGGGCAGCTTGTCGCCGTAGTACACCACGCCGCCGGTCAGCGAGCGGGCCTCCGAGTGCGGATGCTCCACCGTCGGCTTCGTGACCGGCGTCGGGCCGAGCTGGCGGTTGGGATAGAACAGGTGCGAGCCCTCGTACACGCTCCAGCCATAGTTGGCGCCGCGCTCGACCAGGTACGCCTGCTCCCACAGGTCCTGGCCGTTGTTGCCGACCCAGATGTCGCCGGTTCTTGGATCGACCGTAATCCGCCAGGGATTGCGGAAGCCGTAGGCCCACGTTTCCGGCCGGGCGCCCTCCTTGACGATGAACGGGTTGTCCGCCGGGACCGAGTACATCCGGCCTTCGTCGGGATGATCCACGTCGATCCGCAGCACCTTCGAGAGCAGGTGATCGAGGCCCTGCCCCGCGACGTTCGTGTCCGAGTCGCTGGTGCCGTCGCCGGTGGTGATATACATCATGCCGTCCAGGCCGAAGGCGATCGCGGCGCCGTCATGGCCGTCGGACTTCCACTGGAGAATGTTCACCGCCGAATCGGGATCAAGGCGATGCGGCGGCTCACGATCGATCGTGTATCGCGTGACGTAGCAGGTCTTCTCTTCCCCCT
>JAHWKS010000125.1 GCA_019347795.1 Planctomycetota bacterium
TTCTGGAAGCGAGTCGAACAACGGAGGCAGACGGCGGAGGACTTCGCGGCCGAAATCTCCAAACTGTCTCCCGAGGAACAAGTCGCCGCGGTTCACGCGAAGCTCGTGGATCTGAACGGGGAAGAGGCAATAGGCGAATTGCGGAGTCGTACAAGTGAAGGCGGCCGCACTGACGTGACGCTCGTTCTCACAGACGGAGCCCGCGACATCACACCGCTGATGGCCATTTCCAGGCTCAAGGCCCTGACTCTCACCGGCGGTCCCTACTGGCTGGACATCTCGGCCGTCAAGAATCTGCCGCTGGAAGAACTGACGTGCAGCGAAGATATCGCCTTCAAGAACGTCCCGGTCCTGCGTGAGATGGAGACGTTGACAACCATCAACGGCCGGCCGCGCGATGAATACCTTGATGGCCTGACGACGAAGTCCACAAACTCTGCACCGACCGCCGTGTGAGACCTGGCGACCACGAACCTGAAACTAGACCCGTCCTTAATCGCAGAGATTCCGCAATGCCGGGTATAATAATGGCCGTAGGATGATTCGCTACCTCGCGATTTGGCCGCGTTTTCATGCCCATCCACGATTGGACTCGCGTGACCGCCGGCGTGTTCCACGATTTTCAGAATGCGTGGATCACGGAGTTGCGGAATGCGCTCAACGGCGGCGTTTTGCCTGAGCGCTACTACGCCCTGGGCGAGCAGCGAGCCGGCGAGATCGGGCCGGATGTTCTGGCGTTGCACGTGGACGACAGCGAGGATGCCGGCGCCCCCTCGTCGGGCAGCGAGGATGACCGGGGCATGGTCGCGGTCGCCGAGGTTCCGCCGCGGGTGAGCATCTCGCAAGAGGCGGTAGACGCCGCGTATTATGCCTCGATGCAGCGCAGCATCGTAGTCCGCCACGCCACGGGGGACCGGATCGTGGCGATGATCGAGATTGTCTCGCCGGCGAACAAGCATGGGCGCGACCCGGTGCAGGAATTCGTCCGCAAAGTGACGGCCGCGCTGCGCGAGGGCGTTCACGTGATGGTGATCGACCCGCTTCCTCCTACGCGGCACGATCCAGCCGGTATGCATGAGGCAATCTGGGCAACCGTCGCCGCGATGGATTATGAGCCGCCCGAGGGGATGCCGCTGACGCTCGCCTCCTACTGCGCCCGGGAGATGATCGGCGCCTACGTCGAGCCGATCCAGGTGGGAAGCGTGCTGATCGACATGCCGCTCTTCCTCACCCGTGACCATTACGTCAATACGCCGCTGGAAAACACATACATGGCCGCCTGGCAGGGCGTCCCGCACCGCTGGCGCCGGGTGATCGAGGCGGCCAAGCGGGCGTGACGGGGGGCACTCCCGTTAACCGAAGTCCGCTCGTATTTTGTGCTTGGCCGATTTGGGCCGTTTTGGTAGGTTTCCATCGCGGCTGAACGACCGGTGTGGCGGGCGACGCGGCAGCATTCCAGGCGTTCACGTGCAAGGAGGCCGGTATGGAACACGTGCGAAGACCCGAGGTGCGGGTTCACATCCGCTGGATGATCCGGCGGGACATGGCGGAAGTGCTCGACATTGAGCAAAAGAGCTTCGAGTTCCCCTGGACCGAGGAAGACTTCATCCGCTGCCTGCGGCAGCGGAACTGCATCGGCATGGTGGCCGAGATCGACGACCAGGTGGTCGGCTTCATGATCTACGAGCTGCACAAGAGCCGACTGCACATTCTCAACTTCGCCGTGCACCCCGAGCACCGCCGCCGCCACGTGGGGGTGCAAATGGTCGAGAAGCTGGTGGGGAAACTCTCCAGCCAGCGCCGCAACCGCATCCTCCTGGAGGTGCGGGAAACGAACCTGGCCGCCCAGGTCTTCTTCCGGTCCGCCGGATTCCGGGCGGTTTCGGTCCTCCGCGAGTTCTATGAAGACACGCCCGAAGACGCCTACCTGATGGAATACCGCTTCCGCACCCCGGAGCAGGAGGCTTTCGAGCCGGTCAACCGCATCACCCGCCTGGCCGGGTAGCCTGGCGACGGCGTTGACGTTGCAGTCGCCGAATGTCAACGGCAACGGCGCAAGTTGGAGCATCTTCGCCGACTACGGCAGCGCCTCCAGCGCTTCCAATGCTTTCTTTCGCTCCTCGGGCGAGATGGGCCGCTCCTTCTTAGGACCCTCCAAAGGCGCCGCCGCGCGCACCAGAAGGCGATTCGCCCAGGCCTGCCCCTTTTGCAGGTACCAGCCGTTGACCGAAACTTTGTCCCCCTGGCGGGCGAGGGCGATGTTGCTTAGCTCCACCAGGATCGTCGGCTTCTCGTCCAGCTCGGCCTCCAGCACGGCGTTGCCGGCCGCGATGCGCATCTTTCCGCCTTCGGCGCCTGCCAGCCGCCCCGCCACGTTGAGAGCGACCGTTTCCGCCTGCGGCTTGGCGACGGGTTCGGCCTGCTCGTCGCCGAATAAGTCGGCCGTCGCCTGCAGGCTTTCATCCGGGTAGGCTCCGAGGCGCGTCTCCGCGTTCGGCGTGAAGACCGTCATTTGGGAGACGGGCGCCATCGCCTTGCCGCGGTTATCGAACCGTCCCTTGAACTGCACGAACATGCCCGGTCGCAGCCAGCCCGGCTCCGCCGACGCCTGATAGGTGACGTTCTCGGGCCTGGCCTCGACCTTGACCAGCCAAGGCTCCCCCTCTTCGCTGACGACCTGGAGCAGTCCCGCCTGCACTCCCTGCAGTACGCCGTCCATGCTCAGGTTCTGCTTCGGCGCGCCGTCGGCGGGCTGTTTGGGATTCTGGGTCCACGCCGACGTGGTCGAGGACCCAATGAGGAGCGCGGCGGTCAGGAGGGGAGCGAGGCGAGTCATCGAAGGACCTAAGGCGCCGGGAGTTACTGATATGCAAAGACTTCCGCCTATCCTCAGGATATCGACCCGCGGTTTGGTTTGCCAAGCGAATTCGCTGCAAGATCGCCACTGGTGAAGGCGCCGGGCAGCAGCGTCGCCAGCCCCACTTCCTGAATCTGGTCCGGGTTGTTCGCGTCGACCAGGAGAATCGGCAGGGCGGGCGAGAACTCCGCCAGCACCTGGCGACATGCGCCGCACGGCGGTGCGGCGCCGGGGGAAGCGACCGCCAGCGCCGCAAACTGCCGGCAGCCTGCGGCCACCGCATTCCCCACGGCGACTCGCTCGGCGCAGGTCGTCAGCCCGTAGGAGGCGTTTTCGACGTTGCAGCCGGTGATGATTTCTCCCGAGGTCGTGAGAATCGCCGCGCCGACGTGGAAGTTCGAGTACGGCGCGTACGCCCGGCGGCTCGCGGCAATCGCTGCGTCAGCGAGATCGCGACGTTGTTGCTCGTTCATCCTCGCAGTATAATCTGTTCACTCTTGGGGGCGATGGTTTGGTGCGAGCTCCGATGCTTCCCCCTCTTGGCGCAACGAAGGATGATCTGGACACCCCGGCGCTTTGCATCGATCTGGATGCAATGGAGGCGAATGTGCGTCTGGCGGTCGAAACCTGCCGGCGGCACGGCGTGGCGTGGCGGCCGCATGCGAAGTGCCATAAATCGCCCGCCATCGCCCGGAAGCTGGTCGAGGCGGGCGCCATCGGCGTCACTTGCGCCAAGCTCGGCGAGGCCGAAGTGTTCGGCGAGGCGGGCGTCCGCGATCTGCTGATCGCCAACCTTGTCGTCGGTCCGCACAAGGTCCGCCGGCTGGTCGAGCTGCGCCGCAAGGCCGATCCGATCGTGTGCATTGATCACATCGAGCAGGCCGAGCCGATCGCCCGCGCGATGGCCGAGGCCGGCTTGGAGCTGCGGGTCATCATTGAGGTTGACATCGGCTTGAATCGCGTCGGCGTCGCCTGCGGCGAGCCGGCGGTGCGGCTTGCCCGGCAAGCGGCGGAGTTGCCCGGGTTAACACTAGCGGGCGTGATGGGATACGAGGGGCATCTGCTTACGGTTCCCGATCCCCAGGAGAAGGCCCGCCGCATTCGCGAAGCGCTCAACCGGCTGGTCGCGATGCGCGGGGCGCTGGAGCAGGCGGGACTCCCCTGCGAGATCGTCTCCTGCGGCGGGACCGGCGCGTTCTTTCACTCCGTCACGCAACCGGGAATCACCGAGCTGCAGGCGGGCGGCCTGATCTTCTCCGACGCCTTCTATCGCAACGTGTGCCAGGTTCCCGAGTTTCAGTTCGCGCTCACCGTGCTGACCACCGTCGTCAGCCGCCCCGCGCCGGATCGGGCGATCATCGACGCCGGACGCAAAACCCTCAACCCGGAGCTGCACAAGCCGCTCGTGGCCGGCCGGGATGACATCACTGTCGAGCAGCTCTCGGCCGAGCACGGCAAGCTCCGGCTGGCGCCCTCGGCCGAAGACGTGCGGATCGGCGATCGCCTGGAGCTCGTGCCCGGCTACGGCGACCTGACGACCGTCCTGCACGACCGCTTCTACGCCTTCCGCGCCGGCCGGCTGGAAGCCGTCTGGCCGCTGGAAGCCCGCGGCCGCCTGCAGTGATTGTCACTGTGTGACCCGCAGATAGTGCTGATCGGCTTCGGAAAGCTGATCCATCTGGACCTCGATTTGCTGTCCGCCCGCGCGTTCAAGCGTGACGGCGCCGCCGGTATGCTCGATCAGACGGGCTTGAACTTGGAAGCGGCCGTCCGCGCTCGTCCACGTGCGCATCGGCGGCCGCTCCGCAGTCGCCGGCGCCTTGAGATCCAACCGCTCGACGGCGACCAAACCGATCCCGAGCAAATCGTTCTCATACGCGCCGAAAACACCCACCACGGGATATCCTCCCCCGTGGGCTTGACTAGGACTGCCGCCTTCGGCCCCTATCCACTGGCTGGTATACGCGGAGTGGTTCGCCAGCGTTACCCCTTGGAGCTCCTGAAAAATCAACTGCAGCGCGTTCACGACCAGGCCGCTCCGCGCATTGACCCCCGCGACGGCGTAGCCCGGTTTCGCGAGGACCAGCACGCCTTCGCCTCCCGGACTGCCGAACACGTCGCCTTCCACGTAGCGATCCTGCGTTTGATAGATCGGCTGCACCGCCTGCAGGGCGCCGCCCCAGTTTTCCCCTTGGAACAATCGCATTCCCACAAGGAGGGCGCCGGGAGGCGCCATGTCGGAAAACTGCTGGCCCGCCTCCTTCCCCAGCAAAGGAGAACTCTGCAGCCGCCCTTCGTCATAGCTGAACGCCGGAAACGCCTCCGCCGGCGCTCCGAGCTCCACCGGCAGATACTGCACCCCCAGGCTCGTCAACTGCTCCGAGACGCGACCCTGGAGTCCGACGAGAAACCGCCCGCCCGCTAGTTGCTTCTCCTGGCCTCCGGACCCGCCGATCCAGTCGGAGGCGATCGGTTGAGATGCATCCAGGCCCTGCTGATCGACGCGATGGTACTCCAACTGGACGGCGTCAACGAAGAGTCCTTGGCGAACGCGGATTTCGCCCACGGCGTAGCCGGGCGGCGCCAAGAGTTGCTGCTTGGGGCCTTCCCTTTCGCCGCGCCATTCTCCCAACGCATACCGGTCCCCGACCTGGTAGATCGCCTGAACGCCCTCGACAGGTCCCCGAGCTGGATCCCGCAACGCGACGCGGAGCCCCACCAGCACGCCCCCCTCCGGCGCCTGCTCCTCAAATTCGCGATCGCGATCACCGCCCCGGCGGCTTGACTCGCCCGACACAAGGGACGCGGCCGAGTACTCGATTCGCGGCAACGGTTGCTCAGCCGTCTCCAAAGCGGGAAGGGGCTTCTCCGCCGCCGGTTCCTCCGTCGGGACGGTTGACTGCTGCGGCGCGACCTGCGGTTGTTCCGGCGCCGCGACGGCGGTCTCGGAAACGGCGCCGTCGGCTTCGGCTCGCGCGTCGTCGTCGACACTGCCGCTCTTATCGGGATCGTCGCTGAAGGCGGAGTCGGGCGGCGGACGCATGGAAGGCTCCTGCGGCGTCTCGGGCCGCACCGGGGGCGGAGAAGGCGCGCCGGAAGCCGCCACGGGAGGATCCTCATCGTCCGCCAACGATCCTGCCCAGAAAGGGCCTGTCAAAGCGCCGAGAATCAGCAATCCTCCCGCCAGACATTGGCCCGCGCCGATGACGACCGCCGCCGAACCGGTAACTTCCTTAACTCCGAACAAGCCCAGCAGAAATCGAAGGCGGGCCGGCAATATCGCCCGTTGCGACCGAATGCCGAAGATGCCCACTCCCAAGATGAGCAGGCCCATCAGCAACATCACCCCGAGTGCGATCCATAGTTCCATCGGACTCCCCCCTCATCACGAACCCGTTACAAATGTAGTGATTTCATTGTGGCGCCCGATGCTTACTATCGCAACCTGAGCGCAGCGAACGGCGCGAACGACGCTACGGCCGCCCCGGCGTTTCAGCATCCAGAAGCTACTGCGTGACAGCAGCGATGGCGCGGCACAGCGGCATGATGTTGCCTTCCGTCATGCCTGCCACATTAATCCGCCCGTTGCCGACGACGTAGATGGCGAACTCGGATCGCAGCCGGTCCACCTGCACCGGGTTCAGGCCGGAGAAGGAGAACATCCCCCGTTGCCGCTCGATGAAGGACCAGTCGCGGGTGGAGCCGCAGGCTTTCATCGTCTCGACGAACAGCTTCCGCATGCCATTGATGCGGCGCCGCATTCCGGCGACTTCCTCTTCCCACTGGCCGCGAAGCTGCGGGTCGGCGAGGATCGCGGCGACGATCCGCGCGCCGTGGGCGGGCGGGTTCGAGTAGTTCGCGCGGATGCATGTCTTAGCGTGGCTCATGGCCGTCTCGGCCGCGGCCCGGTCCTCCGCCACCAGCGTGAGGGCGCCGACGCGCTCGCTGTACAGGCCGAAGTTCTTAGAGAACGAGCTGCAAATGATCGCCTCCTGCCCCGGCCCGCAGAGGATGGAGATCCCGCGGGCGTCTTCGCGAATCCCCTCGGCGAAGCCCTGGTAGGCGAAGTCGATCAGCGGCAGCAGGTTCCGCTCCCGCAGCACGACGGCGATCTTCCGCCACTCGTCGGGCGTGGGATCAACGCCGGTGGGATTGTGGCAACCGCCGTGCAGCAGCACCGCGCTTCCCGGCGGCATGTGCTCCATCGCCGCAAGCATCGCGGCCAGCGCCAGCCCGTTCTTATCGGCGTCGAAGTACGGATACACCTCCACCTTCAGCCCTGCCGCCGCAAAGATGCTGGGATGGTTCGGCCAGGTGGGCTGGCTGATGTAGACCTTCGTCGTGGGACGCAGCTTCCACAGCGTATCGGCCGCCGCCCGGACCGCCGCCGTTCCCCCGGGCGTCTGCGCGGTGGAGGCCCGGCCGGCGATCACGATCTCATGCTCCTCGCCGAAGAGCAGCTCCTGCACGCCGGCGTCGTACTCGGCCAGTCCCGTGATCGGCAGATAGCTTTTCGCCGCGTCAGCCTCCAGCAACCGCCGCTCCGCCTCCCGCACGCACTCCAGCGTCGGCGTCGTCCCGCGCGCATCCTGATACACCCCCACACTCAGATTGATCTTTCCGGCGCGCGAATCCTTCAAGAACGCCTCCATCAACCCCAAAATCGCATCCGGCGGCGCGGGCTGCAGATTATGAAAGAGCGTAGCCATACGTATCGAGAAACTCCCGGCAAAAGCAACAGGAAAACAAGATTCGTGCGGTTAAGGTTACCGGGAAGCTCGGCCGGAGATAAGACCCCGCCGCTCCCCGCAAAAAGTTTGCGGGCGACCCTTGGGAGCGGTATATTGCCGTCGCATTCGCACTCTTCCGTTGAAGGAGCCGCTCCGCATGAGCAAGCCGAATCCGGCCGCAACGTTGGCTCAGAACATGGTTCGCTGCCTTGAGTCGCGGCGCGAAACGGGCCCGTCGGAATACATGCTCCCGCTACAGGACTTGATCGACGAAGCCCGCGATCAGGCAGGCGATGCGACTGTTGTCCAGGCGCTGCGAAGGAAGGAATTCAAGGAACGCGTGGTCGTCGCGAACGCGAAAGATCATAGCGCTCCGGCCGCCCTGCAGGAGGATCTGGATGCCTTCGCCAACAGCAACATTCTCCTCGATTACCTGAAATCCCGCACGACTCCAGCGGACCGGCAGCCGTACCTGGTGAACGATTTGAAGAAGGCAGTCGCGGGGAGCGGCAAGGCCAGGGATCTGAAGAAGGCGTTCGACGCGGCGATTCGCAAGCGCATCGAGACGGGATCGGTAACCGATGTCGCGCCGAAGAAGCTGACGCAGGCGGAATTAGCCGCCAAGCTTGGCGAGGATCTGATTAAGGTCCTGGATTCGCAGCGTGGTCTGGGCAAAGAATCCTATCCGCTTTCGCTGCAAAGCCTCGCCAAACTGGCGGACGCCGACCCGGCGCGCGATGAGAAACTGATTCTGAAGGCGGCGGGAACGAAGTCGTTCAAAGATCGCGCCGTCGTCGCCTGGAATAAAGATATTGATGCATTGGCGGCATTCGCGGAAGACATCGAGGAGCTGGCCTCGCGGTCCGAACTGTTGCTTTACGCCTTAAATGCTGCCCGCAGGAAGACGAAACATGCCCAGTCGATCGCAGGCCTGGCGGGCACACTCTACGGCGGGCACAACAAACGACTGCAGGATGCCTTCAAAGCAGTCGTTCCTCGCCAGTGCGAACAAGACGCGCTCCCTCCGGGCGTCGGCGCGATTCTGGATAGGAACCTGAAGTTCTTTCTCCTGGATGACCTGCTTCCGAGTTCATTGCGCGGGCAGTTTGCATCAACGTCGAGAGAACTCGAAACGAAAGCCGATCGGCGCGAGCCCGTTGCGACGCAAGGCGCGGCCGAATCCCGCCAGCGGACACCGGAATCGCCAACACAGATCGCCTCGCCGCCCTTTGCGGAGTTCGCCCGGCGGTTCGAAGAGGCTTTCTCGCAGCTCGATCGCCGGCACGGAGGGCACAACTTTGTCAGCCTCGCCGAGTTGCGGAAGGATTTGGATACATTTCCGCGAGAGGAGTTCGACCGCCACCTGCGCCAGCTTCGCGTGGAGCAGCGGTTCACGCTCAGCGGCGCACAGAGCAAACAGGGGCTTTCCGAGGAAGTGCGGGACGCCGGCGTCAACGAGGCAGGACACCTTCTCACCTACGTTTCGCGGAGGAAATGATGGCCGCCGCCGCTACCACTACGATTGCCTCCGAGGCGCCGACGCTCGAGGACTTTTTCGACCACATCGCTTACTCGAATCCCTTCGCGCAGGATCGCATCAGCGATCCCGCCGAGGCGGATGTGGATGTTGCGAGCATCCATGATCGCCAGTTTACCGCTCTTGTTAAACACGCCGAGGACGCGCTGCGCGACGGCCGCGGAATTGGCGTCGTCTTATGGGGCGAAGCGGGCGTGGGAAAAAGCCACCTGCTGGCAAGGTTCAGCCGCTGGGCCGAGAGCGACTGCCGCGCGTGTTATGTCTTTCTCCACAACATCCACGTGGACGCCGAGCGGTTGCCGCGATACATCGGCAAATCGGTGGTCAGCCGGCTGACCTCG
>JAHWKS010000126.1 GCA_019347795.1 Planctomycetota bacterium
CCCACCCGGAGAGTTGGTCGACAAAGGCTGGCGTATAAAGCCGGTGTTTCTGCTGCGGGGCGAAGTAGGTCACCCAGCGCAGATAGCACGTCGGCGCGTCAAGTCCGGCCGATTGGAGCAGGCGCTTGGCCTGCCGGAGACGGTTTCGTCGCGGCAAGCGATCGGGAACGAACTGGAACAGCGGCTCAATGAGCGAGCGCCGCGTCCAGCGAGGAAGGCGTTGGTACGCCTGGGCGATCAAGGCGCCCCAGTACCGGTCGTATCCCGCCAAGCACTCGTCTCCCCCGTCGCCGTTCAGCGCGACCGTGACGTGCTCTCGCGTCAACTTGGAAACGTAGTACGAAGGAACGGCGGAGGAATCCGCGTAGGGCTCGCCGTAGTGCCGAACCAAGGTCGGGAGCACCTCCAGCGCATCAGGACGCACGATCATCTCATGGTGCTCGGCGCCAAACCGCTTGGCGACCATGCGTGCGTAGGGCAGCTCGTTGAAGGCGGCGTCGTCGAAACCGATCGAGAAGGTCTTGACGGGGCGATCCGAGAGCTCGCTCATCAGGGCTACGATCAGGCTCGAGTCCAGTCCGCCGCTCAATAAGGCGCCCAGCGGCACGTCCGCGACCATCCGCAAGCGAACCGCCTCCTTGAGAACCTCCCGCAGGCCTTCCTGAGCCTCGCGCTCGCCGACCGCCGCCTTCGGCCCGTACGGCAGCCGCCAGTACCGCTCCACGCGAAGCGACCATGCTTCCGTTCGCACCGCCCGAATCTCTCCGGTGCGGCCGAGGACTGAACCACGCCCGCTTGACGCGTCCGCCAGGCAAGGCGTTAACCCATCTTCGCTCTTTCGAAGTCCGGGGCTCCCGCCGGCGCGAGTCACCGCCTCTTCGCCGATCGGTCCGCCGCCCCCTGATCCGGCCGCCGAGCGCCATTCTTCCCGACTTTCCGCGTTTCCACGGACCAAGCGGTCCTCAAGACGGAGCTTTAGCCAGTGCGCCGGCGGGAGCTTGAACACGTTTCGAAAGGCCGTTTTCGGCGCGGGAATGTATCCGTAGGTCAAATACTCGTCGATCGCTGTGGGATCGATCTCGCGAGAAACGGCGGGATGCGCCACGAGCGACTGCAGCTCGGACGCAAAAAGAAACTGCCCGTCCGCCTCGGTGTAAAAGAGCGGCTTCTTCCCCACGCGGTCGCGCGCTAAGAACAGGGTTTGCTCACGCTGGTCCCAGACGGCGAACGCAAACATGCCCCTCAGGTGCTGGACGCACTCGACGCCATACTCCTCGTAAGCGTGAACAATCGTTTCCGTGTCGCTCACCGTGGCGAACCGGTGGCCGGCTTGCTGCAACCGCTGGCGCAGGGCCTGGAAATTGTAGATTTCGCCGTTGAAGGACACCCAGACGGCGCCGTCTTCATTGCTCATCGGCTGTCGTCCGCTGGACAAGTCGATGATGCTCAGGCGTCGTTGTCCCAGCGCAGCGCGGCAATTGACGTAGTATCCCTCGTCGTCCGGGCCGCGATGGCGCAGGGCGTCGCACATCCGCTTGAGCAGCGCCCCGTCGGCGCGTCGCTCGCGAAGATCAATAATTCCAGCGATGCCACACATGACAGGCGCGCTTAGGTGAGCGGCGACCCCACAAGCTAAAGTAAATCCAAGTTGATGAAACGGCCGGCACTCTCTTCTCCCAGGTGCGACGTGCCGAGCCTCGACAGCGGCCAAGGCAGGCGCAGAGCCCGGCCCTTCCGTCACAGAAAGGCGCAGAAACCGCTGAGTAGAAGAGAAGCGCGAACGGCGACTGCTTCGGTTCGCTTGGCAATTTGGACTGCTCGTACAAAACCCCTCAATTCCCGCCGGCCGCGGGGCTTCCCCTCTCAACTTCGGAGAGGCTCTCGTCGGCTTCGCGTTCGGAGAGCAGAATTTCGTCCGGCACTGTCCCGTGCCCCAGCCAGCCGTGGTGGGGCGCAACCGTGACCTCCTCCAGGCCGGCGCTTTCCAGCCACGCTTGCACATCCACACGACTGCAACGGCGCTCCAGCGGGGCGGAGAACCGATCGAATTGATCGTTGACGAGCACCGCGAACGGATAGTCCGCGTACTGCTTGAGCGGCAGGACGGCGGCCAACTGCTTCGTGGCCGCGACGCGCGACAGCGCTTTATAAGGAGCGACAAACGTCAGCCAAGCCCCGGCTGCGATCGGATAGCACAAAATACCCAGCACCCGGTGCGGCAATCGCGTGGTGATCGTTCGGCTGACGGTCACAGTTCGTAGCACGTTGCGCTTCCATCGCGGCCCGTCGCTCAGGTCCCAGTACAGGTAGACGCGCATCTCGCCGCCTGGCCGCAGGCGGTTGAGAAGCTGGCGCAGCGCCCGGTCCGCCTCCGGGACGTGATGGAGCA
This sequence comes from Planctomycetota bacterium, assembly GCA_019347795.1. Classification (GTDB taxonomy): domain Bacteria; phylum Planctomycetota; class Planctomycetia; order Pirellulales; family Pirellulaceae; genus JAHWKS01. Next base: position 2,390 of record JAHWKS010000126.1, read on the forward strand.
CGCCCAGGCAGTAGACAAAATCGAAGGTGCGATCGCCGAAGGGGAGTTGTTGCAAATCGCCCTGGACGAGATGCACATTCGGGAGATGCTGCGTATTCTGGAACGCCGCATCCACCGAGCGGCTAAAATCTACGCCAATCGCCTCTTCGCTGTGGCGGGCGCAGTGATATAGGTGGCGCCCCATGCCGCAGCCCGCGTCCAGCACCAGCTTGCCTGAGAAAAAGTCGCTGGTTTTCGGCGCCATGTAGCCCCAAAAGTTCTTCTCCCATTCAGCCCGGATCTGCGAAAACTGGGTCCATTCAAATCCAAAGCTGCGCTGGGTTTTCGCCTCCGTCGTCCTCAGCGCCCGAGCCGGCTGCAATTGGCCGTCCGGCAGTCGGGAGCGGTTGGCTCGAAAGTAATTCGGGTAGTCCTGGTAAAGCTGGTCTCTTAAATCCCCAAGCAGCATTCGCGGGAGGTATTCGATGATGGGGAAGTGTTCTCCACACCAACAGCCCAGCAGACCGTCGCGGATTTCCTCCCCGTCACGACGCCAGGCGTCCAGTTTTAAATATCCGCGGCACGCCGGGCAGACGAGCCAATTGAGAAGTCGCTCTTTCACAGTTACTAAGCTCCCGGAGACGCCAAAAACAGGCGAGGTAAGGGGACCAACGTTCCAGTACAAGGACGATGCGCCGAAGCTCGAATCAGGAGCCGTCCTCGGCGCGGCATATTGCGCCCCAATGCCCCGTTTCAACGCGCCCCAGCTCGGGGCGTGGATGAGGTGTTTGCATTCCCGCGGTCATCCACGATGCGGGCGTCCTCACGCTTTTTCTAAAGCGCTCCGATCGTCCCGCTCGATCCGGCCCGCGGCCTCTTGCGGCTCATCGGGCATGTCATTACGGGTCTTCCGCGTCACAAGCGCCATGTCTCGCTCGCTGAGCGGTCGCTGCACGGTCGCGGGATTGCCCATGATCAGGGACCGAGCCGGCTCGTAGGATCCCATCAGCACCGACCCGATCGCGACGATGCAGTACGGCGCCACTTCCACGCCGGGCGCTACGCGGATCTCCGAACCCAAATAGCAGTGTTCGCCGATCATGATCGGACGCGTGCGCTGGCGATTATGGGTCCAGAAAGACGAATTGCGCCCGCCAACGATCACCTGATCGTGCAAGGTGATCCGGTCGCTAAAGTCGATCCAGTGTCCGGTGGTCACCACCACGCCCCGACCCAGGCGGAGAACCGGCTCCAAGGGCGTGACCGCGTCGGGGTCGAGAATGGCGTTGCAGATGTTCATCCGGAAGATGGACGAATAGTCGCCGATCTCAATCCGATCGCCGCCACGAAATAAATTGAAGCTTCCAATCGCCACATGGTCGCCGAGCTGAACGCTCCCGACTCGGAAAAAGCAGTTACACAGGCCAATCCGCACGTCATCGCCGATCTGGCATTGCTCGACTCCGAAAAAAATGGTTCCAAAACCGATCCGCACGCGTCGCCCGATTCGATAGCCGCAGACCCAGCGCAGCCAGGCGACCTTGAGCCGGGAGGGGAACGCCGCGAGAACAACCGCGCCGATCAAGCGGAGGAGAAGCAGCACCGAACAACCTGGATAGGGAGAGGATCAGCGTCGGAACAGTCTTCGATTCGCATCCAGCATTTAACCGCTGCTCGGACCACTTGGACGCGACGTCGCGGTGATTACGTTGCGCCCGCAGCAGGGGGCGTCTCATCTGGCCAAAAGCCGAGGTAAAGGCCCAGCGTGTAAAGAAGCAGCCGGGCGCTAATTTAATCGAGTCTACGCTCTACCAGCCAATCTCCGCTTCTTGCCATGGGACTCTAACGCAGCCTCCAGGATCCCTCTCACTCGCGGCGCCCAGACGGACGCCGAGTAATGCTCCTCAATGGTGACCCGCGCCGCTTGGCCCATGCGGGCGCGCAGCGACGCGTCTTGAATCAAAAGAGAGATCTTCTCGATCCACTCCTGGTCGCTTCGCGCCAGAAACCCGTTCACGCCGTCTTGGATGTAATCGGAAACGATGCCGATATCCGAGACGACGCTGGGGAGCCCCGCCGCCATGTATTGGAGCACCTTCCCGTGGCAGCGCCAGGGAGTCCACCCGCTATTCGGGAACGGCCCAAGGCCGATGTCCATCCGGTGCAGGTCTGCGCCCTCGGTCGCTGCGGCCCACCGCCGCGACACGACTTCGACCGGCAGAGAATCGCGTCGGTATGTGTCGGTGTGCGAAATGACGAGAAGCCGGTAGGAGTGCGTGCTGGCCAGAGTGCTCAGCGGCTCTTGTATTACGTCGAGGAAAGGCAGTGTGCTGTGGCTGCCCGTCCAGCCCAAAGTCACCTTGCCGCCGTTTGAACCGTGCGATTTGACGGGGTACTCCTTCGTGTCGATTGTACTGGGAACGACGTCCACGTTGGCTGCGTGCTGCTGCGCCCATTCGGCCAACAACCGGTTTCCCGTGATGACGCGGGTCGCTAGGCGGCAAATGGCGGCGGTCTTGCCAGGGAACTTCAGGAGGCTAAAGAATCCATTTTGCGGACTTCGGTACCGCAACCAAATCGGGTCATCGAAGTCGTAGACCAGCGGCGCGCCTAGCATGGCCGCCAAACGCTCGATCACGGCGGGGCCGATCAAGGCCGCCTCTCGCGGAATGTACACCAGATCGAACTTGCGAACTTTGCCAAGGAGGGTCAAGCGGCGGCCAAACGCGTGCAGCATCAACGCGCCCTTTTTCACGTACCGCTTGGGCTGGTATAGAACGCGATGGAGCGAGGGAGTCTCAAACGGAACGAAGGTGAAGCGAACACCTTCGGGCTCCAGGTATCGCGCCCACTGCTCAATGCGGAAGCGCTGCCCTGGCGAGGTGTCGTAGGGCGCCGGAGCCAGCACGAGGATGTTCATGAGATCGGAACCTCCGGCTGGCGGGGGCGCTGCTCATTTGACGGTCGGGAGCCAAGGCTCGGGATCCGGCGTCGCCGGGCTCCCGCGCTGACCGCTGGCGCTCCTGCGAACAGGGCCTCCCACCCGACTCCGACAAACGGCGCCAGCAGCAACCAGACCTGGACTCGCATCCGGTAGGCGGCCCCGATGTTGCCGATGAACACCCCGTAAAGGCAGCACAATACGGCGGCACCCAAAAGAAATATCAGCGTCGCGGGAAGGTCCCGGCGAAGCATCCGCCAGATCCCCACAGCCGCCAAGGGATACAGCACGAAAACCCACAAAGCCGTATCCGGAATGCCTAAGTTTTGACGAAAGGAGCCAATATGCCATGGCAGTGGCAGGACCAGGAATAACACCATGCCCATCGGCATGAACTTGAGCAAATCCTCCAGGGACTCGTATTCAATATGCGGCCAATAACCCGAAGGAGTCGATGCGAGGTCTCTGCGCGACAAACTGATTTTGTGGACCGCCTCCTCAATGGACATCGGAATCGCTTCGGAGGCTCGATCGCTTCGACTGACGGACTCTGAGCCAAACGGATCCTGTTGGGATAACATCGCGCTTGAGACCGACACAACCATTATGACAAGAAATCCCCCGACTACGACCATTTGTCGAGCAATCTCTCGAGGACCCAAGCCGGACCGCCGAAACTTGCGGTGCATCATTAGGCCCAGGAGGCACGAGAATCCCAACAGCGGCGCCAAGTACAGCCGAAGACCAAGCAGCAATGCTAGACACAACGCGAGGACTATGAGCGATTGCGCGTTCCGCGTCGATTGAACCCGGAGAGCGTGATAGAACGCGACGTTGATGATCAACAAGATGATCCCTTCCTTGTACAGAGCGGCCGACCAAAATACAAAGGCCGGACAGAAGGCGACCAACCACGCGCTGAACATGGCCGCTCGTGAGGAAGCGCCCAACTCGCGGGCAACACGGTAGGTCCAACCGGGTACAAGCGACGTGACCGCACAGTAACCGGCGATCAGGAGAGGCAAGGCCCGAAAACCCAGAGTCAGTACATAGAAACACGCTATGAATACGAGTATAGCAACCGGTTGAAAGGGCTGATGACCATGAGCTTCGAGCCAAGCAGATGAACGTCCGCTGAGCCAGTCTCGTGCGATGCTTGCCGCAACCTCGTCGTAGTGCTGAGCGTCGGCTACGAGTTGCAAACTCGTGAATCGCATCAGTAACCATCCGATCATGCCCGCGCTAAAGCGAATCCAAAAGCTCCGCCAGTAGAGGCGTTTGAGTTCAGCGTTTTCATGCGCTGCCTTTCGAATCCCGGCCATTCGTTTCGCAGAGACCGACATTGGCGACATCTTTCGTGGCGATCTAGTTAGTTAGCGGTAGTTCGTTTGTGCGTTCAGCGCAAGCAAGCCTCTGCGGGCAAGTTTCGCCAGGGTCGAATCGTACAAGGGCGGACACACTGATCGCGGCTGCATTATCGGCATCGAATCAGCACCGCGCGTTCAGCAAAAACGAAACTACAAACATGCCCGTGACGTCTGTTTGTCGCAGGTTCGCTTGTCGTCCGGCGCGAGCAATGTCTGGTACACTTGGCGGTAGCGTTTCCACCCGACGTGTTCCAGGTCCAATTCACGATGAGCGACACTCCGACAGCGATCGCGAATGCCGGGGTCCTCGAGAAGTGCGATCAACTCGCGCATCGCGTCAGAATACGCATGCTCTGAAAAATCTCTCACAAATACCCCCACCGGACCCTCGCGTCCATTGTTTAGCAGCCCGTCAACATCGCCGACACCGGGGTTCGCTACTACGGGAAGGCCCGCCGCGAGATACTCTCCGATCTTGGTAGGAGAGGACGCAAGCTTGGACAGTGACGGTTTGATAAAGGCTAGCCCGACGTCCGCCTGCAATAACTTTTCCGGCAATTGGTCGGCTGAAACCTGTCCTACGCTCACGCATTGGCCAAGCGACTGCTCCTCGACCAGGGCTTTGAACCGTGCGGAATCGCTTTGTGTCCAGACCTGCCAAGATAACCCCGGCACCAGCTTAGCAGCGGTAGCGACGAATCGCGTCATTTCCTCCGTGAGATACCATCCGTGCAGCTTGCCAACGTAGGTCAACCGCAACTGCCGCCGATCGACGCGACGCGCCTCTTTCTTCCCAGAATTTGTTGCGGCGTCGCACTGCTGTAGGTCGTTGTACAGGTCGGTTGAGACAGGAAAAATTTGCTTCCGTCGCAAGTCAACACAGCAGGGGATCACCTCGAGCCGTTTTCCGCCGATCTCCCGTGGGTACCAATGCCAAAGCACGCTTTTTGCCCGTTCCGTCAGCACTATGACACCGTCTGCCGACTTAATTAGAGCCCGTTCGACGCGCTTCGTCAGACGAAAGAGCCAACCGTTTTTCGGCCAGACACCGGCGTCGACGTACTCCTCTCCCATAAATCCACGTATATCAAACAATAACTTTACGCCAGTCAGTCGCTTCAGAACCAACCCCATCACCGCGGGCACGTGAGCCCGCGCATGAATTAAACGCACCTGATGTCGTCGAAGCAACCGCCAGCCGGTCCAGATCCCGACCAGAATATCCCACATCGTTGCGGGCACGGTCGGGCAGCGATGATATCGGCACCAATCCCACGCTATTCCTCTGGCCGCCAAGTGGCTTCGCCATTCGTGCGACTCCGGGGCAGAAAGGGGCCGCGGCTCAAACGTTAGTAGTACGATGCGGTATCCTGACAGCGCCAGTCCCTCCAAATAGGAAACAACCTGCGTCTGCGTAAGCGGGTCGAGCAGACTTTGGTAGCACAAATAGAGAACGGTCACGTTACAATTCTGTGCCAAAGGCAGAAGTCAGCAGAACGCCAAACCGAAGCCCCTAACAGCGCTCCACAGATTTATAGCGAGAACCTGAAGTTTTGTCTTCGGATGCATGGCGCTCGTCAACCGACTTCTTTGGCGGCACTTGCTGCAACGCCTGTAACCAACCCACGAACGTCGCGGCGTCTATCACTAATAGGATCATACCAACGGAAAAGAGCCTGAACGGGTTCAATGCCCAGACTACGCTTCGCCCATCTCGCCGGCTCCAGACAGTTTTTACTACGCGTAACAGCGCGCCCAGCGCTAGCACGATTAGCCAATAACCGCTATGGGATGCTGCGAGAGCTATGAGTACTGCAACGATCACGTACAATCGCCGGACGCCGTAATGCCAATGTCGCTGCCGCCCGGCCCATACGTTGTGCTTTGAGTAAAGGGCGAAACGCTGGAACGTTCGAACTAAGGTAGGTTGAATTTGCCAGTGCACGGTCGCTGTTGGAGCCCAGCCTATCTGAAAACTCGAGGCTTCAACACGCTCCATAAAAATCAAATCTTCCGCCGCGCGAAGGTCGGGAAAACCTCCAACGTGCTGCCACACGCTGCGGCGCAACAGCGATGAGGCGATAAAACGCCCGCGCATCATTCCGCCCGGCCGTAGTTGTTTCGGAGGAACGTAAGCTAAGTCGGCGCAGCGTTCGAACCACGTCGTCGTGACCGGTTCATAGTTCCCATAAACAATGTCGATACGGGAATTATGAGTGACGACTAATGACAATTCTTGTAGCCAATTCGGCTCCAGTTGAATCCCTGCGTCGGTCAATGCGATCCACTCGTTTTTCGCGGAGGAGATTCCTACGTTGCGGGCACCTCCCGGCGTAGTCACGCCGGCCTCGAGGATCTGGAACCGTAGGTCATTTTCCGTCAGCTTCTTGGCAAGAGCCACCGTTTGATCCGTCGAGCCTCCATCTACCAAAACGACCTCATCAGGCGGACGAGTCTGACTAACGATTGAACGGATTAGAGCGCCGAGCGAATCCTCTTCATTTCGGATGGGAACGACCAATGAAATACGGACCACCGGATCGTCGTAACTATAGTTTTGCGTCATATTTACTCCGAGAACTGACGAGGTAGCGTGTAATGAGTTACTGTGTACCAAATAATGATATTAGCCTCTTTAGCATAAAACCATTCGGCGTAGAGCCAGGCCAGACATTCGTTATCTAGGTTCTGTCGGAGAACTCGAAACGCACTTCATTCGTAGTGGGACCTGGGGCAATCAGGATTTCACTTGCATGGAGGTGTTTCATGGTCCGGCATCGACTGAC
>JAHWKS010000127.1 GCA_019347795.1 Planctomycetota bacterium
TGTCTAGTCACCAACCCCCCCGGCAGCAAGGTAGCGCAATTTGGCGCTACCTTTCCTTAGAGGGGTGTGTTCGGTGGGCAAAAACTTCTCCTTCGCCTCCGGCGGCTTTCCTGAGAGACAAAATAGCCTCACCCATTCTATCTAGTTCCGGCAACATGCTTCCAACTTCCGGCAAGAAGCGTAAAACTCGCGATACTGTATGTAAGTATACCAATTGCCGCGGCGCCGTCAAGCCTCCCGAGAAAAAATCTTTCTGCTGCGAAGCGGGCGATGATTGGCGGCCCCCCACCGCTCGCCAATCCGCGATTTTTCTTGACTCGGGGCAATTCGACCCTGATCGAATCAGAATTCCGCTACCCCCACGTACTCAACCGCGGGGGGTCGTGGCGTCCGCAGCCCCCTGGAGGGAATTTCCGACCTGCTTTCCACCGAGTCCGCGCGGCAACGCGGCGACGTTAACCGGACCGACCGGTCCGCATAAATCGCCGCCCCGTGCAGCCAAGTTCGTCGCAACCAACTACAATTGCGAACGTTACGGCCGATTCCGTTCCCGGCCGAATCACGTTAAACGGACCGGAACGGGACGTTATACAGGTCCGTGTAAACAAGAGTCGGCGACACGAGAGTAGCGTCGATGCACATTCCCGACCTGCAGCTGTGCCGGTATCACAATGGGCCGCTGGACGCTGACAGTTGGGCCGTCCCGCTTCGTGCAGTCGGCTGGCTCGAGCATCCGCACAGTTATACCCAAGGACCCGTACCGTTCGGATTTGCCGACAAATTGGGGTCGCTGGTGAAGCAGATGCGCGAAGCGTTCCCGCAATACGTGTTCCGCGGCGCGATGGACTGGAGACAATGAGGTCTACGCATCGCCCAGTGGCGTCGTTCACTACGTTGGAGCGCACGGATATTTACCGCCGCCATCGTTCGTCAGCGCGGTCTTGCGATGTCCGCCCTGTGATTCGGCGGAGTATCTTGAAGCACTGCGCATCGTTAACGCGGGAGAGGTTTCTCCAGTCGAGTCGCATCAAGCGTACTCTGCGCGGGTGCGACGAGAGCTTCAGGCAGCGGCAGAGAGGAGGAACAAGTGACGTCGTGCCAGCCGCCGAACAACGCGATGCAGACGGACAAAGTCAAGCTGTCACGCCTTTTGCTGGCGCAATAGCCGCGCCAGCTTGCCTTTGCCGCTGATCCCGAGACGTTAGGGCCATATGAGTGCACCACTGACTGAATTCGCCGGTGAAGTCGCACGCATAAAAAGGGCGGCCATCGCACATCATCGCCGCGTCAACCGCGCCCTTGTGGTTTTATTGATCGCAGGTGTTATCGTCGGAGCTGCAGTATGGTTCATCGCAGACCCAAGGGATCGTGACGATATCCATGCCGCGGCCGCTATGGGGCTCGGCCTTGCCACCTTCTTCCTCGGAGGCCTTCTCTGCCGAATGGTCTTTCGCAAGCCCAGCGCAAGGTGTCCCCAGTGTGGATGTGACTGGAACATCGAGAGCGAGAATGATGCGCAAAAATGGCTCACATGGCACTGCTGCCCTGGCTGTGGATTGACGATGAGCGAAGATGCTGGCCCCGCGGAGAAGCCTTAACCGTGCTGCACCTGACACCGGCCGCCGTACGGTCCAGCGCGGCGCTCCGTCTCTTGCAGCGGCCGGTGCAAGTGCTTCTATCGTGCTGCTTTGCGGAGCCAGGCGGCGGTGTGGAGGAGGGGTTGGCCGCCGTAGGTTTGGGCGAAGGATTGGTCGAACGCGGCGCCGCGCTTGAGGGCGCCGAGCAGGGCGTCGAATTTCCTCGCGTCGCTCATCAGGAACTTGACAAAGCTGTAACTGGCGATGGCGGCCGCCTCCGGCGGAAGGTTGCCCTGAAGGAAATCGCCGGGAGACCGCATCGAAGAAAGGACGGTGCGAAGGTTCTCATCCCATGACATCACCCGCGGGTCGGAAGAGGCGATTCGCGAGGCGGCCACGCGGGCGGCGCCTTCGCGGAACCAGTGGGGCGACTCGCCCAGGCTGGCGATGTAGGCGCCCGCCGCCTGCTGCGCGATCAACGCCTCCAGCGAATACTCATCCCGCTGCGGAGCGATCAAGGCGCCGTAGGCGTCGATCGTGTCGAACCGCCAGTGGCCGCGCCATTCGCTGGGTAATTCGCGCTTCTCGACCATCTGGCCGAACTCGCTATAGTCGTACCGGCCGGCGAAGACGAACAGCGTGATGCGTCCTTTCACCAGCGGCTTGTCGGCCGGCGCCTTAAAAATCTCGGCGATCTGCGGGACCAGGGCCTCGGCTTTCTGGCCGATGTCGGCCAAGGTGTTATCGCCGACGTTCCCGACGAGAAGGAAATTCTCGGTCTCCGCCCGGTTCATCTCGATGTTGGGCATTCCCAGCCGCCAGTTCTGCTCGGCGAGCTTTTCCCGCTCCTCGCTGAGCTGGGCGTGATCGGCATGCGCGGCCCGGTAGAGATCGGCGACCCGCTTCACGTCGGTCATCGGATCGGGACCGTCGAACTTGGCGCCTTCGGCGATCCACGTCTCGAACCTGGCGATCAGCTCGTCGCTCAAAGGCGGACGACGCAGCGGCATGCGTTCGCCGGCCTGGCCCTTGAGTTTCTGCACGAGCAAGCTCTCCGCCGGCTTGCCGGGGACGACAGGCGGACCGCTGTCGCCGCCGTTGAGCAAGCCGCGGAACGTGGTCATGTTCAAATCGCCTGCCGGCCGCTGGCCGTAGCCGTGGCAGTTGGCGCATTCCTGGACCAGGACCGGAGCGATGTCGCGCGAAAAGCTGACCGTCTCGTTGCCGGTGGCGGCGGCGACTTCGACTTTTATTGCCTCCTGCGGCGAGGCGGCGCCGGCGAGGCTCGCCAGACTCGCGTTGGGGCTGGCGCCGTCGAACCTGGCGCCTTCATCAATCCACCTCCGCAGCGAGGCGAATTCCTCGGCCGTCAGCTTGCCGCCGCCGCGGGGCATGTCGCCGCTTTCGATCACCTCGACGATGCGGCTCCCGGCCGAGTCGCCCGGGAACACCACCACGCCGTCGGGCGGGCCTTTCATCAGATCGGCGAAGGTGGCCATCGAGAACCGCCCCTTCTGATCGTTGATATGACACCGCCCGCACTTGGAAACCAGCATCGGCGCCACGTCCTTCACAAAGCTGCCGCCGCCGCTCGCGGGCGAATCGGGCGAGTTGGCCGGCGCCGCCATCGGCTTCTTGAGCGCGGGCAGCCGCACGCCTTCCAACGCCAAGAGGGCGTGAGCCCGGAGGAGGCGAGGATAAATCCCCTCCAGGAGCGAGATCATGTCGGCGTCGCCGTCGGCGGTGAGCTTCTCGAACTCCGCCTGCACCTGGCGAAGCACCTCGCCGCACTCCTTGAAGTTCCCCTGCGTATAAAGATTCCCCGCCTTGCGAACGGCGATCTCCAACTGCCTCGCCTTCTCCTGCTGCTCCCTGGTCGGCGCCGCCGAAGCAATCGGAGCGATCAGGCCGATTGCCACACACGCGGCCGCAATGACGCTTAGCACTTTCCAAACATTCACTGGCGCCACCGTGGTTCGAGGCGAAAAGGATTCGGGGGATTTTTGGAGAGATTCCGCCGCGGGGCCGGAAATTATTGCGTGAAGGCAGTCTACTTGAAGCGATCTACTGCTCTTCGGACAGCTCCTGGAGGGCGTCGATGAGCGTCTCGTCCACGATGCCCAACACGCCGCGGCCTTCCAAGAGCCGCAGCTCGATGTCGGTCTTGATCGCCTCGACGTCGGGCTCCCAAAACCGAGCCATTTCCTCTCGCGGCGCCTTGTTCAGCGGGCGAACGATGCGGAAGCCGACCGCCCGCGACGGGTCCGAAGTGAACCACCACGGGCTGAGCGGCAAGTTGGGGTCGTCCGATTTCCACTCCTCGTCGTGCGAGCCCATCTTCGAGGCGCACCGGCAGGCCGAGGCGTCGTCATCCCACGAGCCGCCTTTGACCGTGCGGGGATAAGCCTTCGTGGGCCACATCACGGCATCGGCCGCCTTGAGCTTTTTCCCTGCGAACCGCTTGTACCCGTATTCGGTGTATTCGTCGATGACCCACTCCCACACGTTGCCGTGCATGTCGTGAAGGCCGAAGGCGTTCGGCTTCTTCTGGCCGACCAGGTGCGGACCGCCGTCGGAGTTGTCGGCGTACCAGGCGTACTCATCGAGCTGGACCGGATCGCTGCCGAAGGAATAGGCCGTGTCGGCGCCGGCCCGGCAGGCGTACTCCCACTCGGCCTCAGTCGGCAGGCGATACTGCTCGCCGGTGATGCCGCTGAGCCACTTCGTGTACTGCTTGGCCGAAAGCTGCGTCATCGTGACCGCGGGAAGCTGCGGGTCCTCGCCGAACTCGAAGGTAATCGACGGCTCGTACAGCGCCGTCGGCACGGTGATCGCATCGACTTTGTTCTCATCGGTCACCAGCCGAACCTGCCGGGCCTGAAACTCTTTGAGCACGGTGTACAGCTTCATGAACTCCTTATACTCGGCCCAGGAAACTTCGGTCTTCGCCATCCAGAACGGCTCGACCTGCACGGTGAACCGGGGACCTTCCACGTCGCTGCGGCCGGGCTCATCATCCGGGCTGCCGATCCTCGCCTCGCCGCCGGGGATGGGGATCATTTCAAACGAGACATCGCTCCCGGGAATCTTGACCGTGTACGGAACCATATAGCCGCGGTCGGTCTCGACGTACGGCCCTTTCTCGGGCTTCTCGGCCACCAGGCCGGGCGCCTCCGACTCCGCCGCCACGGCGGCCGCGGTCGAGATGAACAGCAGAAGCGAAGCGAGGATACGGAGCATTCGATGATTCACTCAAGGGTTCCGGGGCAGGCGCGGACAGTACAAGCCCGCGGGAGCAAAGGCCGCTCCTACTCTAGCTTACCAAGGGTCGAATTCCCCCGGCAACCGCTCGGGTCACGATCATGCCGCCGGTGTAGCCGCCGCGTCCCCGGACACCTCGGCTCGCGGTTCGGTCGGTTGGCTCGCTTTCAACCAAGCAAACGTCGCCGGGAGGCCGGAGTGGAACGTCGCGAGCCAACGCCCGGCGCGCGGCGTGAGCTTTTCGCAAACTTCACGGCGGCGCCGCCCATCTCTTTGAGTTCAGCCGATGATGCGCGCGGAACTGCCGCGCCGATTGCAAATCGCAACGCGGCAACCGTTTGGCGCCGGCGACCGGGGTGGACGAGCGGAGCGTCGGCGATTGCAGGAATGAGATTCCGCCCATCGCACGGGAAGAGGCGCCGCGAAGCGGGAACGTCATTTGCTGAAACAGGGAGGATTGCCAAGCCGCGTTCGTGCTTGGCGTCACCCCTCTCAGGATGCATCTAAGGAGACCAACGATGTTGAGGAGACATGGACTGGCTTTTTGCGCAGCCGCAGCCTTGCTGTTGGCTGCCGGCGCCGTCGGCGCACAAGAACAGGAACGGGAGCGGAATCAGAATGATCAGGAACGGCCGCGAGCCGCCGCCCAGGAACGTGATCCCGCAGCCGCGGGAGCGCAGCGGACCGAAACCGACCGGCCCGGCGAGGCGCGCGGCCAGCGCGAACGAAATCGCGAAGGGCAAGCTGGCCGGGGTCAGCAGCTCGAGCAGCAGTTAGCTACCATGCTGGCGCTGGGCAATTGGAAGGAGATTCAAGTTAGTCAACTCGCTGCACAGAAGGCTCAAAGCCCGGAGGTGAAGGAGTTTGCTCAGAAGATGGTTCAGGATCACACCCAGTTTCTCCAGCAGCTCCAGCAGTTCGTTCCGCAGGGACAACTGGACGACCTTCGCTCCAGCGGAGGCCGGGAGGCCGTCGGAGCGGTGGACGCCCGCACCGGCGTGCAGCCGGAAGGCGCCGCGGACCGCGAGCGAGAGGCCCGTCCGGGCGCGGAGCGGAATCGTGAAGGCGCCGATCGCAAACGCGAAGCAAATCGCGAAGAACAAGCCGCGGATCAACCGAACCGCCAACGCCGGCCTGGCGCGGCCGGCCAAGCCTCCGCTCGAGGGCCAGGCGGCCCCATAACCCAAATCGCCAAGCAAGCGACGAAGCGGTCCCTGCAGCGAACCACCGAGCTGCTCAATGAAAAGCAAGGCCGCGAGTTCGACCAGTGCTACATCGGGCAGCAGATCGTCGCGCACATTGAAACGGTTTCAAAGCTGGAAGCGATGCAGAACCACGGATCGCCCCAGTTCCAGGCGGTAATCCGCAAGGGCGTGCAAACCACCGAGGAGCACCTGAAGGAAGCTGGCGCCATCGCGCAGACGTTGGAGCGAGCAGGGGGCGCGCGTCCGACCGGCGCCCAACCGGCGCGGACGCCGTAGCGAAGATTATCTTGCTTCCGGTCGATGCGCGCCGTCGGTGCGGCGCGCATGCGGCCGAGGCGCTGGACTGCCCTCGACCTGAGCGGCGGGCGTCTCGTCTTCCGCCGGCTTCTTTGTCCGGCCGAAGACGCGGCCCAGCGGCCCGGCCAGAAGCGCCGGCAGAAAAATCAAGTCGCCCACGAGGGCGGCCGAGAGAAGCGTCAACATCAGCACGCCGAACCGCTGCGTCGGCGTGAAGCTGCTCACGGCGAACACCGCCAGGCCGAGTCCGCCGATGGCGGTCGTCTGCGTCATCGCCACGGCACAGCGGCGATAGGCCAGCCGGATCGAGCCGATGCGGTCGAGCCCCTGGTCCAGGCCCTTGCGGAACCAGGTGAGGAAGTGGATGGTGTCGTCCACCGCCACACCCATCGCCACGCTGGCGGTCATCATCGAGCCGATATCGACGGAAACGCCCAGCCACCCCATCGCGCCGAAGATGATCATCACGGGAAACACGTTGGGGATCATCGAGACCAGTCCGGCCCGGATGCTTCGCAACAGGACGACCATCACCACGGCGATCATCACAAAGGCCCAGCCGATGCTCTCGATCAGGCTGTTGAGCAACGTCCGCTGAGCCTTGTAGACCACCGGCACAACGCCCGTGTAGACCGCGGAGACGCCGATCACCGGGGCGCCCTTGTTGAACCGCGTCGTCACGACCTGCGGCGTTTCCTCCCCCTCGCCGAAGCGATGATCGCGGGCGTCGATTGCCAACCGGCCGCGATCGGTGAACAACTGCGGATCCAGCGGGGCGTCCGGATCGAGCAGCACGACGCCGTCGAAGTCCGCCGCCAGGCGAGCCGTCTCCGTCGGCGCGCCCTCGGCGGGCACGCCATAGTATTCGACCACGAGTCGTGCGTTGCGTAACAGGCCGTAGAGCGTTTCGGCGAAGAGGCGCGTCTGCTGCAAGGGATCGACGCCACTTGAATCCGCCGCATCTTCGTCGGGGCGATCTTCTTCCGGAAAGGCTGGACCGACCAGCAGCACGCGAGGCGCGGAATCCAGCTCCAACGCATCGAGGCCGCGGAGGACTTCCTCTCGCACGCGGTAGGCGGCCATGACCGGCTCGACCGCCTGCTTCAGCTCGCCCACAAACTCGCCGTAGTCGAGATCGCCGAAGGCACGCAAGCGCAGGCTTACTCGCCACAGCTCGGCCTGATCGCGGCGGTCGATGCGGAGGTAATCGGCCTCAATCATCTCCTGCCGGTGCTGCTCCAGCGCCGACTGATACGCCCGCCGTCGGGCGAAGCTTTGCAGCCCCCCGCCGGCTTCCGGCAACTCGGGGGCGAACGTGGCCGCGGTCATCACGCCGCCGACCTGGCCTCCTGCGCCGCGGCCGAAGGTCTGCTCGATGGCCCGCTCCACCTGCCGCACCATCACGACGCGCTCCAGCAACCCGAGCTGGTAATTCGCTTGCGGATCATCCGGGTTTCGCTCACCGGTCAGCGGCGGCACGCGCGAGGCGTCTACCCGCAGCACCATCTCGAGCGGCACGAGCGGGCCGAGATTCTCCTCCAGCCACGCGTAGTCCTGCACGATCTCCGCATCATCGCGAAAGAGCTTGAGCATCTGCACGGAGGTATCGACCTTCGTCAGCCCCACGGCGAAAGTGATTGCGACGACGGCGAAGACGGCGGCCGTCGCGGCATGGCGGCGGATGACGAAGTCGGCCATGCCGTCCCAGAACCGCCGGATGGCCCGCACCGCCGGCGAGTCCAGCGGGACCGACTCGGGCGACTCCCGCCGAAACCCCGGCGCCCACACCTCGAGCCACGCCGGCAGCACGAGGAACAACAAGAGGAGCGTGGCCATCACGCCCGCGGCCGAGAAGGCGCCGAACTTGGTGATCGGCACAATCTCGCTCGTGCACAGCGAGAGCAACCCGAGCGCGGTGGTGAACGCCGCCAGGGCGCACGGCTTCCAACCGTGACGCAGCGCTCGCTCCGGGGCGCCTTCGACACCGTGCTCGCGGACCGCGTCGCGATAGTAATTGACCATGTGCACGGCGCCCGACATGCCGAGCACGTAGACCAGGGCGGGCATCGTCATCAGCACGGCGTCCATCGCGCTGCCGCTCCACCACACAAGTCCGACGCTGATGATTCCCGCCGCGCCGCCGATGAAGAAGACCAGCGCCGTCACTTTTACGCTGCGAAAGCAGATCAGGGCCAAGAGCAGCCCCACGGCGGCGGCAAATCCGATCAATCGCACCTGCGTGCGAGTGCCTTCTTCATCGATGGCGACGTTATCCACGGGCGGTCCGCCCAACCGCAGTTCGTGGGGACTCACGCCTGACTCTTCGGCGTAGATGCGAATGCGCCCTCGCGGCTTGCCGAACCAGCCGCGGCCGACCGCCAGGTGCAGGTTCTCGCGAGCCGTGGGCGTGAGCGTGACGATCAGGCACGTCTGCTCGCCGTCGGGACCGAACAGCAGTCCGCGGAGGCGCGTAGGGGCAACCGCGCGGGCTTCACGGCGGGCCTCTTCATCCGCGTCGCCGCCGCGAAGGAGGATTCCCTCGTCGCCGGCCAGACGCTCCATCACGTCGGGCCCGGTGGTCACGGTTTTGAAGAGCCGCGCCTCCAGGAGTGTGATGTCCTTGTAGTAACGCTCCGGCAACGTCGCGAGGTGGTCCCCCTCGGCGGTGTTGCGGCCGCGGATAACGCGTTCGATCGCGAACCACACCGAGGTGTAAAGATTGGCTTCTCCCTGCCAGCGAAAGAGCCGGCCATCGGGCGTAATGAAGTACCAGCGATGTCCCGTTCCACGCAGCCACCTTTCGTCGAGGCCGGCCCAGTTCTGGAAATCCTGGATAACCGTCCTCTCCGCCTCCTGCGTGGTGGCGACGTAGAGTCCCAGCGCGTCGCCGACAAACTTTTGCGGCTTGAGCGAGTCGGCGTCGCCCGGCGCCGCCAGCACGTCGCGATGCCGCGCGTCTGCATCCGGCGGGGCGAGCTTCTCTTTCAGCAGCGCGAGGCTGTCGGACCCGGCGGTGCAGCCGGGCCAGCTCACCAGGACGAACTGCTCCCCGACAAAATGCTCGCGAAACCACGCCAGCTCGGCCGTCTCGGTGAACCCTTCGGGCAGCCAG
>JAHWKS010000959.1 GCA_019347795.1 Planctomycetota bacterium
CCTCCCAAGATGCTGGCTTGCACATCGGGCGTGTCCACGAGCAGCTCCAACCGGGCGTCGGGTGCGCGGGGCGCCCGGAGTGAAAACCGGCGTTCGCGGCCAGCGGCGGCAACGGCGACGGAGGCCTCGATCTTCAGCCGACGCTCCACGGGCTGCAGCGACGGCATCTGGGGCATCATCTCCGCGGCCGCTTCAGCGCCGCCGCCCGCGTCCTCATCCTCCGGCGGCTGCGGCGGCCGCGGGGCCGGCTCGCGAGTCGGCGGCATCCAGAAGACGTAGCCTTCCCGCTCATCGAATTGGAGGAAGCCGCCGGTGGGCGTCTCTACTTTTTCGACAATCAGGTTCGACAGCCCCAGCGGCGCCCGCACCCAACCGCGCGGCGGCGCCAAGAATGTCATCTCGATCTCCAGCCGCGCCCGGGCGCCGTGGCTGCTCCCGCGGATCATCAGTCGCTGGCAGGCGGCGCGCGGGCTCTGCTGCTCCGCTTCGCCGGCCAGCAGGCGATCGATCACTTCCCACGAAATGATGTGCTCTTTCAGCTCGCCGCGATCATCGGGAGCAAAAAGCGGCGTGGGCACGAGGGCGCCGGACTTGTCGGTCTGCAGCAGAATCGGCGACGGCGCCTCGCGAACCGCCGGACCGGAACGCTCCTTCGGGGTCGTGGAATCGTCGGATGCGGGTTCGCCGGCGTCGGCCGGCTCGTCATCGGCGGGCTCGTCATCGGTGGGCTCGTCATCGGCGGGCTCGTCATCGGCGGACTCGTCATCGGCGCGTCGGGCGTCCGATTCGGCCTCCGCGGGACGCTCCGGCGGCGCCTCCTGCGCCGAGGCCGGCGACGCCGAAGCCATGAGCAGGTGCAGAACTAGCGCCGCCGCCAGAGAGTAGAAGAGAAGCCTTGCCATCGTGATCCGGTGATTGTCTCCTCAATCCAGTTTACCCGCGGCGCCGGTCGCCTCCAAGCAATTCGCACGGCGAAATCGCCGTTATCAGTCCCGTCTTCCGGGACTAATCCTGCGGGATGCGGTGCAGGATGGCGAGCAGTTCGCGATGCAGCTCCGGAGTCGCGGCGGCGAGGAACCGGGGGCGTTGCAAGTTTATCTCGCCTCCGTCCAGCGCCGTGATCACCGCCCCGGCTTCGCGAACGATGAGCATCCCCGCCGCGACGTCCCAAAGCTTCACGCTCGTGGCCCAGTACGCATCGAGGGCGCCTTGTGCGACGTAGCAGAGATTCAACGCCGCCGAACCCAATCGCCGCACCGCCTGACATTCATGGATGATTTCCACCAGCCGCAACACCTCCGGCGAATCCCGCGGAACGCGCGCCGGCAGACTCGCCGCCACCAGCGCCTGGTCGGGCTGCCGGCAATTGCTCCCATGCAGCCGCCGCCCGTTGAGGAACGCCCCTTCCCCCGCCTCGGCCGAATAGCACTCGTCCAAGTCGGGGTCGTAGACCACGCCGGCGATGATCGTTCCCGCCTGCTCCAGCGCCACGGAAACGCTGTACGACCGCAACTGATGAACGTAGTTTGTGGTCCCATCCAGCGGGTCCACGATCCAGCGAAACTCGCTGCGCCTGTGGGCTTTCCGGGCGGGATCGTCCGGGAGCGACTCTTCGCCGACGAAGTCGTGATCCGGAAAGGCTTCGAGTACGACGTCCCGAATGGCTTTTTGCGAAGCGACATCCGCCTCGGTCACCAGATCCCGCGGGGCCTTCTCCTTCACGTGAAACTTCCCCTTCCACTGGAGAAGCGATTCCCCTCCCACGCGGGCAGCTTGTTCGCAAATCGCTAAGTAATTCGGCATGCCGAGAAATGCTCCTTGTCTGCCAAGCCCCTGTTGAGATCCTGTTGAGATGCCGCGACTCCACCTTGAATTCGTCCCGAACATCGCGGGAAACCGCCGTTCTCGAAAAATCGGCCGACTTTTTTTCCGACAAACTATGGACAGCCATTCCGATCTTGGTAATATCAGGGTACGGATCAAGAGAGACTGGTCAATCCGGAATTCGGCTTCATCTTTTTCCTACTGAACCAATTCGGCCTCTTCTCTGTTCCGGCCCCGCCGTTTGCCTCGCGGTAAGCGGCGGGGTTTTTGGTTTCTTGACGGCGACGGCCCGCGAACGATTCTCCGCCTCGCCTCGTCTAGAGTAAGCGGGGCCGCACGGCTACGCTGAATCGCATGCCCCGAAGCGGACCGGACGGTCGCCGGTCTCGCCTGGCGCGAGACGGGAGGAAAGTCCGGGCTCCACAGGACAGGGTGGTCGGTAACGCCGACCGGCCGAGCCTGCGCAT
>JAHWKS010000960.1 GCA_019347795.1 Planctomycetota bacterium
GCTCAATTCTCCGGCGAGCGCCTTTCGCAGGGCGTGGCGGCGGCGGAGCAAAACTTGTTGAATCTTGGCGATGGCGCCTGTGTTTCGTGCGGTCATCGAAATGTTACCTCGGGCGAGCAGCGGTATTTGAAAGATGCAAGTACCTAGCATTCTTGCCGGTGCATTTCAAAACCGTCTCGACGCAAAAAACATGCCTCTTTGGAAATAGAGGCGGATTGTAACGAACGTCGCGGTTCCGCGAGGGGAACCCAGATGAGCTAACTCATGTACGAATGGAAAGTTCCGAAAGTTTGGCGATTTCGGCGAAAAATTCCGACCCGGCAAGTGCTTATGGCGGGGCGGTCTGCGCCGGACGAGGGCCTTGCCCAGCGTGGAGAATAGACGAATCAGGGCTGCAAAAGTTCCGGGAAAAATCCCGCCGCTGGGCGAGCTTTTGGCGTCAGCGGCGCACGTAGCCCTGTTCCTGAAACCACTCCCAGGCGGCCAGCGTGGCCTCTCTGGCGGTGCAGAATAGGTATCCCAGTTCGCGGGCCGCGCGCTGGCTGGAGTAGAAGTTGAAGCGGGAGGACATGGCGACGGCCGCGGAATTCAGGTCGGTTTCCGTCCCCCTGACCGCCGCTCGCACGTCACCGTAGGCGGCGCCGATCCACCGCAGCAGGGGGCCTGCCAGAAGGAGAGGGGGTCGCGAACCGCCAAGTTGAGAGAAAAGTTTCCATTGTTGAAAATACGTTAAATTCTCGCCCGCCAGGATGTATCGCCGGCAGCGCTCGCCTTTTTCCGCGGCCAGCAGCACGCCGCGAGCCACGTCGCGGACGTCGGCGACGCTCGAGCCGCCCCGCGGCGCCAGCGGCGTCATGCGCCTGGCGACTTCCAGCAACATCCGGCCGGAGGAGGGCTTCCAGTCCCAGGGGCCGAGCATGTATCCCGGATTGACGACGACCGCGTCCAGCCGGTCGCCAGCCATCGAGAGCACAAGTTGCTCCGCCTCGCGTTTCGTGACGACGTATGTGCAGCGGGCCTTGGGATCGGGAGGCGTCTCTTCGTCGGCCGGCTGATGGCGCCGGCCGGCGCCGATTACGTCTACGGTCGAGACGTGGACCAGTCTCGCTCCGGCGTCGCAGGCGGCTTCGGCCACGTGGCGGGTTCCTTCGACGTTGATCTCCCGTTGGAGCTCCAGATCGCGGCGGCCGATGTGGACGCGAGCGGCGGCATGGATCACGAGGTTGATCCCTTCGCAGGCTCGACGCACGGCGGCCGCATCGCGCACATCGCCGGCGACGCGCTCCACGTCGAGTCCCTCCAGGGGACGCGGGTCGCTCGAATCGCGGGCGAGCACCCGCACCGCGTCCCCCCGCTCCAGGAGCAGCCGCACGACGTTGTTCCCCAAGAGTCCGGTCGCGCCGGTCACCAAGGTTGTCACGTTGAGCCTTTCAACAAATCGACCGCCTCGCGCAACTCGCCGAAGAGCCGGGCGAAGTCCGCTCGCTGATAATGGGCGTTGAGGCCGCTGGGGTTAGGCAGGACCCAAATCATCGCGCCGGCCAGCGATTCATCTTGCCGCCCCAGGACGGCTCGCTTGCGGGAATACGCCTCGCGAAAGGCGGTGACGCCGAGCATGGCGACGCACTTCGGCTGGCGCCGTCGCACCTTTCGCTCCAGCGCCTGCGCGCCGGCTTTTAACTCATGCGGGGAAAGCTGATCGGCACGCGCGGTGGCGCGGGGGACGATGTTCGTCAGGCCGACGCCGTGCTCGATCAGCCGCCGATCCTCCCACGGCGTGAACAACCGCGGACTGAAGCCGCCCTCGTGAAGCGCCTGCCAGAAGCGGTTCCCCGGCCGGGCGAAGTGATGGCCGACCGCGGCGGAATACAAACTGGGATTGATGCCGACCAGCAGCACCTCGAGCCGATCGGCGATCACATCGGGAATCGTCTTTCCCGCGGCCGCGGCAATCTGCCCGGCCGTCGGCTTCCAAGGCGAATGCGGGGACGTCATGGCGCCTGCTGTTGATTGACTTTGCCCACCGGGCGGGCTACCTTGATTTTCTCGTGTTTCCCACACGACCCCGCCATTCATCTTCACACCATCTTGCGGAAGGCTCATGCATTCGATACTCCGCCGATTCTCCCTCCTCGTCTGCCTGGGCTTGCCGGCAACGCTCTGCTTCGCCGCCGCGGCGCCGGCCGCCGATGAGCAAGGATTCGAGTCGATCTTCGACGGCCAATCGCTCGAAGGCTGGGACGGCAACCCACAGTTCTGGAGCGTACGCGACGCGGCCATTACCGG
>JAHWKS010000128.1 GCA_019347795.1 Planctomycetota bacterium
CCCCGGCGACAGCCGGCGGGAGTTTCCCTCAAATTGCCAACGCGCCTCGGACGAACCGGTCTATCCGCTTTGCCTCCGCCGACGCCTTCGGCGCCGGCGGAGGCAAAGCGGATGTGGAGGCTCGTGCCGAGGGTGGGTGCACTGAGGGAAGCTCCCACCGGCGGTCGCCGGCGGTCGCCGGGGGCATCTTCCTCGCGACCACTGTTACCGCGATTCGGGGACGGGCGCTCATGCAGCCGGTTCCCAATTGACTTCACTACAACGCACGGGCTAGAATTACGTTCATCAATGGATGTTGATGGGTCAACCCACGACCCCCTTCGATTTAGGACCTCCGCCATGATTCGTGTGAACCTTGGGGCCGCCGGAAAGTATTGCGATGGGCTCTCGCGCCGCAGTTTTCTGCAGCTCGGCGTGGCGGGGATGGGCGCCGCCGGCCTGGGGCGCGTGCTCCAGGCGAAGGAGGCCTCGGCCAACGCGGGCGCCCCGCGCAAGAACACGTCGGTCATTCTCCTGTGGCTGGACGGCGGGCCGGGGCACATGGATATGTACGACATGAAGCCCGCGGCCCCGGCGGAATACCGCGGCATCTGGAGCCCCATCCGCACCAATGTTCCCGGCATCGAGATCACGGAGCTGTTCCCGCTGCAGGCGAAGATCGCCGACAAGTTCTCCATCGTCCGCTCGCTGCATCACGACTCGGGGGATCACTTCACCGGCGGACACTGGATGCTCACCGGCCGGGGCGCCGGCGTCAGCGGCGGGGCAACCGACGGCAAATATCCCTTCTTCGGCGCCATCGCCACCAAGATGAGCGGCCCCCGGCACGCCGGGATGCCGGCGAACGTGGCGATTCCGCACGCGATGAGCATCGGCAAGCGGCCCGGCTACTTCGGCGGCAACTACCTCGGCGTCGAGCACAATCCGTTCGACACCGGCGGCGATCCGAACTCGGCGAAATTCCAGGTGCAGAACATCGCTCTGCAGAACCAGATGACGATTGAGCGACTGGAAAACCGCCGCTCGCTGCTCACGTCGTTCGACAAGCTGCAGTCGGACGTCGATCACTCCGGCGCCCTGGAGGCGATCGACCGCTTCGACCGGCAGGCGTATGAACTTGTCACCAGCCAGCGGGCCCGCGAGGCGTTCGATCTCAGCCGCGAAGACGACAAGCTCCGCGATTCCTACGGCCGGCACTCCTGGGGTCAGAGCGTCCTCCTGGCCCGCCGGCTGGTGGAGGCGGGCACGACCTTCGTCACCTGCCACTTCGGCGGCTGGGACCATCACTGGAACCTCCAGTCCGGCATGAACAACTACCTGCCGAAGTTGGACCAGGCCGTGAGCGGGCTGTTGAACGACCTCGACGATCGCGGCCTCCTGGACCAGGTGCTGGTGGTCCTCTGCGGCGAGTTCAGCCGCACGCCGCGGATGAACGACGGTGGGAACGGCGGCCCGCCCCTGAGCATGGGAACCCCCGGCCGCGATCACTGGGGCAACGCCATGTTCTGCTTCTTCGCCGGCGGCGGGACCCAGGGAGGCCGCATCGTCGGCTCCACCAACCGCCTGGGCGAAGTCCCCCAAGACCGCCCGCTGCGTCCCGGCGATATCCACCACACCATCTATCACAGCCTCGGCGTCGATCCCCACGCCAGCTTCCTCGACCACTCCGGCCGCCCCATCCCCGCCATCGACCACGGCGAGGTGATCCACGAGCTGCTGTAACGGCGCTCGCCCCGACTTGCCTTCGCGGCGGGGTGTGTTACATTCTCGTTTTCACTTTGGCAAGTCGTATCCTCGTGCATGGGAGACCGTTTCGATGTCGATGTTCATTGGTGAAGCGCTGGTCGGCGAAGGGAATGAAGTCGCCCATATCGATCTGGTGATCGGCAGCAAAGACGGCCCCGTGGGACACGCGTTCGTGAATGCGCTCGCCCGGCAAAGCCAAGGGCACTCGAACTTGCTGGCGGTCCTGGCGCCGAACCTGGCCGTGAAGCCCGCCACTGTGCTGGTGACGAAGGTGACCATCAAGGGCGCCGGCCAAGCCGTGCAGATGTTCGGGCCGGCCCAGTCGGCGGTGGCGAAAGCCGTGGCGGACTCGGTGGCCGAGGGGGTGATTCCCAAAGACCAGGCCGAGGACCTGGTGATCGTCTGCGGCGTGTTCATCCACTGGGAAGCCAAGGACAACAAGAAGATCTACGACTACAACTATGAAGCCACGAAGCTCTCGATCGCTGGTGCGATGAAGGGCAAGCCGACCGTGCAGGAGATGCTGGACGGCAAAGACAAAGTCGAGCACCCCTTCAAGGGATTCTGATGGCCATGATCAGCCGCGACGCGCTGGCGTCCGGTTCGGAATCCTGGGAACAATGATTCAAGGAACCGGAACCGGGGACTAGCGCCCCGCGGCTGATGAGGTTCAGCCGCGACGCGCTAGCGTCCGGTTCTTCTTGTCCAACTGCGGGCGAGCGCGCAAATGAGCAAGCCGAAGATCCTGCTTCAGCTTGATCCTGATCCGCATCCCAGCTCATTCGATGCGGTGGTGGCGATCGACGCGGGGGTCGATCATCTGCTGCAATATCACGGCGTGGCGCCGGCGCAGGCGGCCCCCCTCGTGCACGGCGCCATCTTCACCCGCGGCGGCGACGACCTGCGGCGCACGGCGATCTTCATCGGCGGGGCCAACGTCGCCGACGGCGAGCGACTGCTGGACGCCGTGCAGCAGGCTTTCTTCGGCCCGATGCGGGTAAGCGTGATGCTGGACGCCAACGGCGCCAACACCACCGCGGCCGCAGCGGTCATCGCCGCGGGTCGGCACGTCCCGTTGAAAGGGTCGGAGGCGGTGGTCCTGGCGGCGACCGGGCCGGTTGGACAGCGGGCGGCAAGGCTACTCGCGCGGCAAAGCGCGAAGGTGCGGGTCGGCTCGCGAAGCGTCGAGCGAGCCCAATCGGTGTGTGATGCGCTTTCGGCTGCGATTGACGGAGCGTCCCTTGCGCCCGTCGCAACCGGAAGCGCCGAGGAAACAGCAACGGCGATCGACGGCGCCGCGATCGTCATCGCCGCCGGCGCCGCGGGCGTCGAACTGCTGTCTGAAGAAATCCGAAAGCAGGCCTCATCGCTCCGCGTCGTGATCGACCTGAACGCCGTTCCGCCTCCGGGCGTGGGAGGCGTGAAGGCGACGGATAAGGCGAAGGAGCGCGACGGGCAGATTTGCTACGGCGCCCTGGGCGTCGGCGGCGCCAAGATGAAGATTCACAAGGCCGCGCTGGCGAAGCTTTTCGACGCCAACGACCAGGTGCTCGACGCCGAAGAGATCCTCGCTATCGGCCAGGAACTCGTCTGGTAAATTCGGCGCTAGGCCTGTCACCAAACACGAGGAATCAAGACGTTTTGTCTTGACCTGGCCGCCGCGCGCTGGTAGACCTGCGAGGGATTGCTCATTCCTTGGACTTCGAGGAGGTCGCCGTGTGCGGATTGCGACGCGTCATCCCATGTGCGGGGAAGGTCCGCCTCCCTTCCCCCCGCCCTAGCGCCCAGTCGGTAGCGGCGCTTGGCGGACTGCTGGCGGTGCTGGCGTTTGCCGCAATCGGAAACAGCCAGCGTCCCGAGGGTGATGAATCCCCTCCCCGCGAGTTGGCGGCCGCGGCGGAGGAGTTCACGCGCGAGTCTCGCCGAACCGCGGCGGAGTACGAATTGATACTCGCGGTAAGTCCGGAACGGACGCTGGAGCTCCAAAGCGGCTCGCTCTTGCGTTGGACAAACCCGCTGGGGGGCCGGCAAGCGAACGGGCATGTCTTTCTTTGGACGGATCGCGGCCGCCCCGAAGCGACGGCTTCGATCTATCAGTTTGTCGGCGCGGACGGCAACGTCCACGAGCACCATGAGTTCTGTTCGCTGTCGCGGGACCCGCTTATGGCCCGCGGCGCGCGAACGTGGGCGCCAGTCGAGCCGGGAGTGGAGCTTCGGCCGCTGCCGGACGCTCCTTTGCCGGCGGAGTCCCGAGTGCGGCGATTGCAGCAAATGCGGGCCATGGCGAGAAAGTTCACCGCCGATAAGACGACGCGCGACGGCGTCCAGCGCACGCTGCGGCTGCTCCCGCAGCCGGTGTACCGGTACGAAGGGAAACATCCCGGCATTACGGATGGGGCGCTAATCGCATTCGTCGAGGCGACCGATCCGGAACTGTTCCTGTGGATTGAGGTCGGCGCGGACGACGACGCGGAATGGCGCTATGGCGTCGCGCGGATGAACAGCATACAACTGCGGACCTTCTACGACGGCGCGCTGGTCTGGGAGGCGCCCACCCTTGCCTGGCGCGACGCCCTGAACCGCCGGGATCGCCCCTACACCGCGTTCCAGATTCGCTGACGGTTTGAGGGTCTCACCGCCGGCGTCATTGGATCTCGGGACGATCGCCTCCAACACGAAAAAACCCGTCGCAGGGGTCTTCTGCGACGGGTTGCTCGTGTTATGCGACGAGATGCGGGGCCAGCGGGGGACCGCTTGCTCACACTAACTCTTTCTTCGCCCCGATCAGCGTCCGCAGTCGCTCGGCCAAAAGCTTGGCGTCGAACGGCTTCTTGAACGTCTCGTTGATCGTCGAGCGGTCGAAGCTGATCGATCCGCCGTCGTCGGGCAACAGGGCGATCAGGATCGTCTCGGCGAAGCTTTCGTTCTTCCGCAGGTTCTGGCAAATCTGCAGCGCCTCGACCTTGCCGATCGAGAAGTCGCAGATGATGCAGTCGGGATGAAAACTCTCGGCTTGGATTCCCGCCTCAAAGCCGCTGGCGGCCACGGCCACCTTGAACGACTTCTCCGGCGGCAATTCCCGCTTGAGATTCTCGATCAGGACGGGGTCCTGAGCGACCACCAGCACTTTGGCCATCGCCTCGTCTTCGAGGTCGCCCAGCGGCATCCCGTGCTCTTTGAGGAACTTAATCAAGTACTCGCGGGGAATTCGCCGGTCCTGGGAACCGGGAATTCGATATCCTTTCAAGCGGCCCGAATCGAACCATTTGCTAACGGTTCGCGGGGCCACCTTACAGATCTTGGCGACCTGTCCCGTTGTGAAGACCTTCATCGCAGGCTCTCCAATACTCACTCGATGAATCGACATCGGCGCGCCGGCGCGGCGGGTGTCCGGCGCGTAACAGGCCCGCATGATTGGCGCTGGATCGCCGGCGCCGGGCTTCGGTCCATCTCCGCGGGCTGTGGGAGGGCGCCGGCCATCGTGCCAATCATCTGGGTCAGGGCCTAACGGTAATCTTGTTTCTGATCGGCTTCGGCTCAGCTCCTTCTGATCCACGCCCTCAGAAAATACATCGGCAATCAGCACGCGCCGCACTCGGCGAAATTCCCCTCGTCGCCATGCCCAACGGGCGATCGGCGGCGGCGGATGGCATTCGACGCGGGCTGCGCAAAACTTCCGGCGAAGCAAAACTCTGCGGGGAAACCGCGGGCGGGAAGTCTCCCGCGCAAGGTGCGCAGAAGACTCGTGAAGGTTGCCGTCAACCTTCGGCAGGTCGCCCCCCCTCCTTAGATGCGTCGCCCGGCGAATCGGTTCGAGGCGAACTGAAGGCCGGAAACATCCTTGGCAACTTAATTTTCGTTTGTTGGCGCCCTTCTTCTTTAGAAAGTTTCGCAGGTCATAACGGGCGATTGGAAAACGCTGGCGGCGCCAAGCGGTCTTCGCATGCCAGTTGCGTCCCCTGGTCCGCCAAACCCCGTCGCGCCGGTCCCGGTGAAGACGCGACTTGCGCAGGAGGGGAAAGACTCGGCAGAGCGTAAGGTCAAGCCCCGGCTTCCTCGGTCCCGCCAGTTCAATCGCCTCCAGCAATTGCTGGACGAGCCCCAGCTTTGAAAGCAATGCACGTCAAGCGACACCTTTTGCACGCCCCGCGGGCGTCTCAGCCTGAGAAGGCAAGCCCCAGGCCTTAAAAGACTTGCGGAAAACCTCGCCCGGCGGCTTTACCCGGCGCCGCCGTTTCGTAGACTTCCGGTCCGCGTGTGCGCGCACTGGAATGACGAGGGATTGCCGTGTCTGAACGATACTTTCGGCTGCTGGTGGATCAACGGATTCTGCCCGTGCTGTACTCGAGCGTCGAGTCCGCCGTAGAACAAGCGGGATTCCTGAAGGCGCAGGGGCGCGACGCGGTGGTGGTGGACCCCGACGGCTGGCAGATTTGGCCGCCCGCAGCCGAACGCGGTGTGGGTCCTGCTCGGGTGGAGTTGCATTCCGCAGCTTCCTACGTCGACGGCGGTCGCGCTGCGGTCCCCGGCCGGGGCGCCACGCGGTAATCTGCGGCCCGAACGGCGGCCATTCCGCAGAAAAACCTCGCTCGCCCTATCGACAGCGGAGCGTCGATTCGCCTCAATAAAGCAATGTCGCTGCGCAATCGGGCAGAGCGACGGCGCCCACCTGTGGCGATGGCGTCTTCGCGTTTATTCTTCAGGCTCCTGATCGCGCATGTTGCGCTGTCGGTTACCGCTGCGCCGTTTTTATTGGCGATGGTTTGGCGGGAATCGGCGGGCGTCGGCGCCGCGATTGGCTTCCTCGGGGGGATGCTGCTGCTGGGCGTCGGGGCGGCGGCCGTTTCCTGGGGCAGCGCCAACCGCTCCCGGCGCGATGTGAGAAGCGTGGTGGCCGCCGCCGAAGCGATTGGTCGGGACCCGGCGCCGTCGCCGCTGGATGTGGACCTTCGCAGCGAGACGGCGCCGCTGGTGCAGGCTTTCCAAAACGTGCAGCAACGGTTTTCGCAGCGCGTCCAGCGGCTCGACGAGAAGTGTGCGCGGCTTTCGACGGTGCTCGACGGCATGGAGGAGGGCGTAGTGGCGCTTGATGCCGATCGCCGCGTGCTCTTGGCCAATGGCGCCAGCCGCCGCCTGCTTCAAATCGCCTCGAAAAAAGTGATCGGCCGGCCGCTGCTGGAGGTGGTGCGGAGCCGCGAGGTGCATGCCGCCGTGGAGCAGGCCGAGCGCGGCGCCTCCCTGGTGGAGACGGAGTTTGAGGTCGGCGGCGATCCGCGGAGGCATCTGCACCTGCGGGCGAAGCGGCTCGATGGCCGATCTTCCCTGGGCGTGGTGATCGTGGTGGACGACGTAAGCAAGCTTCGCCGGCTGGAGAACATGCGATCGGAGTTCGCCGCCAACGTCTCGCACGAGCTGAAGACGCCGCTGGCGTCGATCAAAGCCTACGCCGAGACGCTGAGGCTCGGGGCGGTGAATGATCCCGATCACAACCTGACCTTCGTCGAACGAATCGAGGAGCACGCCGACCGGCTGCACTTCCTGATCTTGGACCTGATGCACCTGGCGCGGGTGGAGTCGGGAAAGGAGGTGTTCGAGATCGCCGACTTCCCGCTGGACGACTTGGTGGAGGAGTGCGTCGATTACCACCTCGATTCCGCCGAGGCCAAGCGGATCGCTGTCTCCGTCGAACCGCCGGAGACGCGCCTGGAGGTCCACGGCGACGAGGTTGGCGTGCGCACGATCCTTGACAACCTGGTGAGCAACGCCATCAAGTATACGCCCGAGGGAGGCTGCATCACCGTCGGCTGGCGCGGCGACGGCGACGCAGTTCTTCTGGAGGTGAGCGACACCGGCATCGGCATCGCCGCCGAGGATCAGGAGCGGGTGTTCGAGCGTTTCTACCGCGTGGATAAAGCTCGCTCCCGCGAGTTGGGCGGAACGGGGCTGGGACTCTCGATCGTCAAGCACACGGCGCTCGCCCTTGGCGGCCGGGTGGGGCTGGAAAGCCGGCTCGGCCAAGGCAGCACGTTTCGCGTATGGTTGCCGTCGGCCAACGGCTCGGGCGATGAATTCGCGCTGGTTTAACGCAAACTTCACACATCAGCCTTAATATTGGTCAAATCGCACTGCATCTTTAGCCCCCGAACGGCCGTGATCGCATTCGACATGAATCATTCTTCGCTCCTGATCGTGGAAGACGACCGCAGCCTGGCGGATGTGCTGGCGTACAACTTGAAACAGGCCGGGTACGACGTGCTGGTCGCCCACGACGGGCAGAGCGGGCTCGCGCAGGCACAGCTCAAAACGCCCGGCATCATCATTCTCGATCTCATGCTGCCGGTGCTCGATGGATTGGAAGTCTGCCGCCGATTGCGGGCCGATCCGATCACCCGCGGCGCGTTGATTCTCATGCTCACCGCCAAGGCCGAAGAGACCGACCAACTGGTGGGCTTCTCCGTGGGGGCCGACGACTACGTCACGAAGCCGTTCAGCGTGAAGGTGCTGATCGAACGGATTCGCGCGCTGGAGCGGCGGAGGCGATTGGGGGAAGACAGCGGCGATGACGTCTCGGCCTGCCACGGCGTGGTTCTGGACCAGCGGCGTTATCAAGCCTCGGTGGACGGCAAGCCGCTCAGGCTGACCCGCAGCGAGTTCCGCCTGCTGCACACGCTCATACGGCAACCGGGCCGCGTCTTCCGCCGCTCGGAGTTGATCGACGCCGCCCTTGGGGAGGACACGATCGTGATGGAGCGGACTATCGACGTCCACATCCGCGCGATTCGCCGCAAGCTGGGAGATCGGGCGGACCTGATCGAGACGATGCGCGGCGTCGGCTACAGTTTCCGCGACCCGCAGAGGAGCGAAGCGACCTAAGCCGAACCCGCTGTGACCCGGACCGTTCTCACCGCCAGACGCTGTAACCAGCCGGCTGCACGGCCGGCAGCCGTTGAGCGAACGGTGTCGAGTACGGCGGCGGTCCGCCTCCGGGTTGGGGCGTAGCCACGGGGTACGGCGCTCCCGCCGGCATCGCGGCGGCGCCGGCATAGGATTCCGCGGCTTCTCTCATCGCCTTCGCGGCCGCCCGTTCCTTGCGAACGTTCGAGATCTCAGACGCGAAGCGTATCTTGGGCCGTCGGCGTACTTGCTGCGGTGGTCCGTTGTCCGCGGAAGCGCCGATCATCGGCGGAACCGGGGCGGGACCGTCATCGCCGCCGATCAGCGAACAGCCGCAGGCCAGCAGCACCACGCTCGCCGCGAGGATTCCGCCGGCTCGAATCGCCTTCAGCTCATTCACGCTCGGACTCCTTCCGCTCTCTCGGCCGCCGGAGAAGATGCTTCGGGCGGCCCCCGCGGCGCCGCCCTATCGTCTGTATCGACCGACAAATCGGGCGCCGCCAGCGCGAGCCGGAAACCAGGAATAACCGGCGCGACCCGCAGGGTTTACTGCCAAAGCGGCCTTCCCGTTCAGGAAGCACGCGGCCGGATGTCGGCATCAAGATGCGGCGGCATTTGCGACGGTCGCGGCGATCTACCCGAAACCACCTCTGCGGGGCACGTCCGCCTTTAGTCCTTTAGTCGCGTTCGAGTAATTAGCGTCCTTCACCTCCCCTCTGTGGGGAGGTAGGACGCGGTAGCGGCCGGGTGGGGCGGGGTAAGCTCGAACGACAGATATTTCTCG
>JAHWKS010000129.1 GCA_019347795.1 Planctomycetota bacterium
AAGGCGCCGGACGAGGTGGCCGGCCGCACCGAGAAGTGGAACCGCTCGAAAACGTTGCGGCCTTTGGCGGTGCTGGACCCGGCGTGTGGGAGCGGCTCATTCTTGATCGGCGCCTACCAGCATCTGTTGGATTGGCATCGCGACTGGTACCTGGAGCACGACCCGGCCGCGTACAAGGACCGCCTCTACCAGACCCGTAAGGACCAGTGGCGGCTGACCACGGCCGAGCGGAAGCGGATCCTCCTGGACCACATTTACGGCGTAGACATCGACCCGCAGGCGGTGGAGGTCACGAAGCTGTCGCTGCTCTTAAAGGTGCTGGAGGGGGAGAGCGAGGAGTCGCTCAACAAGCAGATGCGCCTCTTCCGCGAGCGGGCGTTGCCGGACCTGGCCGAGAACATCAAGTGCGGCAACAGCCTGATCGGCCCCGATTTCTACCAGGGCAAGCAACTCGAGATGTTCAGCGAAGAGGAGCGTCTGCGGATCAACGTCTTCGACTGGCAAGCCGAGTTCCCTGCGATCATGCAAACCGGCGGCTTCGACGCCGTAATCGGCAACCCGCCGTATGTGCGCCAGGAGGCGCTGAAGTCGCTCAAGCAGTATCTGGAACAGCGGTACGTGTCGTTCGCCTCGTCCGCGGACCTCTTCGTCTATTTCATGGAGCGAGCCGTAAAGCTTCTCCGCGATGACGGATACTTTGCGTTCATCGTTTCCAGCAGCTTCTTGAGAGCCACATACGCAGAGGCGCTCCGGCGACATTTGGCCACTGTTGCTCCGCCGGTGCAAATAGTTGATTTCGGAGGCTTGGCAATTTTCGCAAATGCAAAGGACACCTACGCCTGCATACCGGTCCTCCGGAGGAGAAGTGCGGGCGATCCCGTAGGAATTTGCAGAGTCAAAACGCGGCCAGTTTCTAGCCTTGGCTCCAACGTGGAAAAGGTTGAATTCAAGGTTCCCCGTGCCCGACTTCTCCCCAAAGCTTGGTCAACTAGAAGTGAGGCGGAAAGCGCCATCTTCGAGAAGGTCATGCAGATCGGCAAGCCATTGGGCCAAGTGGTGGAGCGTCGCATCTTCACTGGGCTGAAGACGGGGTTTAACCGCGCTTTCGTCCTGTCCGAATCAGAACGCGCGGACCTGGTGCAAAAGTATCCGGAAAGCGACTCGCTCGTGCGAACCTTCGTTGGCGGTGCGGAGATTCGACGCTACCACCTTCGAACCGCTGGACGATACCATGATTGTGGTTCCCTGTGGATGGACTCGCCAGCAAGTCGGCTCCGACAGCGAGACGAAGCTTAACGAGTCGAAGGCTTGGAGTTGGTTCATTGAACGTTACCCCGGCGTTGCTGAGCGGCTTCAACCTTTCGAAAGGGAACTGCGCCAACGACAAGACCAAGGCGAGTACTGGTGGGAACTGCGAGCGTGCGCGTATTACAGGTTCCTAGAATCCCCGAA
This sequence comes from Planctomycetota bacterium, assembly GCA_019347795.1. GTDB lineage: Bacteria > Planctomycetota > Planctomycetia > Pirellulales > Pirellulaceae > JAHWKS01. The sequence goes on from JAHWKS010000129.1 coordinate 1,453, forward strand.
GATCATCTACCCGGACATCGCGAAGGGGCCTCGATTTTACTTGGACGACAGCAACTTATTCCTCGCGAACACCGCATATCTGCTCGGCACCGACGATCCTTTCCTCTTGGGAACGCTCAACAGTCGGCTTGCTTGGTTCGCGATTGGTAACATCAGCATTCCATTTGGGACGCGTGCGGGAAAATTCCGCTACCGAATGATCTATCAGTACATGGAGCACGTTCCTGTTCCAGAAGCAGATCAGAAGGACCAGAAGAGTTGGAAACTTCGGTCCGAGGTCGCCGCGAAAGCCATGCACATGCAAGGCCTACTCCCAAAAAAGGAAGCAGCCAAGACCGGGCACGAGCGGAATGCGTTGTTACGGCAGATTGAGGCGACGGACCGGGAGATTGATCGGCTTGTGTACGCGCTGTACGGTCTCAGCGACGACGAGATCCGCATCGTCGAAGACGCCACGCCGCGATGATCCCCCGATCCGCCGGAAAGAAGACAACCCAAAAGGCGCAAAAGACGCAAACGACGCAAACGTTAGCGCCCCTTGCGCCTGTTGCGTCGCTTGCGTTTCGTTCTTCAACCGCGGCGCGAAAGAGATTTAGCCACGGATGGACATAGTTGAAACACGGATAGGACCTCGGCCGTTTTCATCCGTGTCGATCTGTGTTCATCCGTGGCTGTTTTCTTCCGGGCCGTTCGGCCGTTGCCTCAAAAACTCACGTCCAGACGCTCCGCCGCGGCGGCCGGCTCGACACCCTCGAGCGTCTCCTGCCGATCACGTTCCGGGTCGCTCACCACGATCGTATGGGGGCCCTCGCGGAAGACCTTGGGGCGAAAGACATTGCCCTTGATTCGCAGCGTGTACACGATCTCGCCGTCCGCCTCGTCGATTACCTGCACGACTGGGTCGGTCAGCCCCGTGACACGGATTTCCGGCAGGTGCGCGGCGGCCTTGCGGCCGTAATTGTCCTCCAGCGCGATTTTCTTCGGCCAGCCGGGGAACTGGTCGCCCGGCTGCAGGTGAGCGGCGTCGATCAACAGCCGCCAGCAATGGATGTCGATCGAGCGATCCTTCTTGTTGAAGCGCACCAGGCCGTAGCCCGAGGACTTGTCGTGCAAGTGCTGGAGCACCGGGCGGCGCCGCTGGGCTTCAGGATTGCCGATCGCATGGACGGTGACGTAGTTGCCCAAGCCGTCGATGTACTCGCCGGTGTTGGGCAGACCGTCCGCCGGCCGGTTCTGCACGGGACGGCCTTCCTCGTCGGGCCGCCAGGAGCGCGGATAGCCGGCGGCGATCGAGGGGACGCAGAAGGCGTAGCCCGCGTCGCTCCACGTGTCCACGCCGTAGTGAACGATCGACGGCAAGTGCTGATCCCCCGCGTAATGAAAGGCGAATCCCTTTCGCATCTCCCGCAGCGCGGCGTCGCGGGGCGTCTGCGGCCAGCCGTTGGAGTCCAGATCGGCCACGAGGAACATCTGGTCGGCGCCGTGGTAGTTGGCCAGATTGCAGAAGATCGTCTGCGAGCAAACCGTTTTGAAATCGGCGCCGCGCCAGTCCTGCGCCCAGTGCCGGAGGAACTCCAACTGCCGATCGCCCAGCAGCTTCAAGCCCGGCTTATCGATCGATTCCGGGTCGAAGTCGGGATCGGTCACGTGATCGGGCCGCCCCTCCCAATAGTTCACCTTCCCGGCCGGACCCGATTTGAATTTGCGGTCTTCGATGACGGCGAAGCTCACGCGGCCGTAAACCATGTCGCCGTAGTAAACGCCGATGTCCTGCTCCACCGGGCGCGGGTCGTAGGGGTCCGGATGATGGCTCGTCTGCGTCCGCTGCACGGCGTTCACGAAATTGGGATGCATGGCGTAGCCTCCCTTGTCGTGATCGGCGATGCCGGCCACCGCGCGGCCGCCTTGTCCCCAGATGTTGCCCTGGTACACGTCGTGATCGTCGGGCATGGCGAGCGTCGGCCGGTCGCGCATCACGTCGCGGAAGGCCCACCCCCAAAGCCAAATCTTCCGCAGGTAGTTGAGCACCGCCAGATCGACCGGCTCGCGATGAATGCCGAACCCGCCGACGTTCTCATAAATCTGATCGCCGGAGAAGAACAGCACATCCGGATCGTGAATGGCGACGTTGCGGGCCAGCAAAGCATTGGGAAACGCCGGATCCGTGTTGCCGGTGAAGCCGGCGACGACGATCGTCTCTTTCTCGACAGGATCGCGGCGGATGGCGCCCGTGAAAGAATGCTCGGTAGTCGGCCCGTCGCGATCGGACATGCGGTAGACGACGCGATACGGCGTGTCGCGTCCCGCATCCCAGTTCTCAATGCGGAATGTGGCGGCGCCGGAGAGCGGGTCGATGGTCGCTTCGTCGATGTTCCGCCATCGCCCTGCGTCTCTCCGCACTTGCAGGGTAACCGACTGCTCGTCCTCCTCGCCCATCGACGGCATCTGGGCGGTCAGCTTCATCACGCCTCGGCTGAGGGTGTGCATCGCGTACAGGATGGGACCAAACGTGCGGTCGTCGTGGGCGGAAAGCTTGTCTCCCGAGAGCCGCCAGTCCGAGAACCAGAACTTCGCCTGGCCCGGCGGGCGGCGCTTCGGCTGCGGCTTCGTATCTTGAAAGGTGACGGGGAAGTTGTTCACCAGCGCGACGTTGCCGTGCATGTGCGCCGCCGGCGCGGGAGCGCTCATCTCCGCCAGCACCTCGCCCGTGTCGGGGTCCTCGGCCGACAGCGAGAGCACGTAGTCGTCTTCCTGGTCGTCATCCTGCGGCGCCGCCTTGAGCCGCAATCGCACGCCGTCGGCGGGGAAGTCTGCTTCCTTGGTGAATATCTTCTGCTGGTTGTCGATGAACAGCGTTCCATCGAGGGCGATGCCCGCCCGCACGCCGCGGCCGGTGAGCAGGCTGCTGCGATAGTCCCCCAATTCGCTGCGGATGCCGATCTCGAACCCCGCCGAGCCTTCGATGCGCTCCACGCCGGCGCGGCCGATCACCACGCTCATCTCCAGCTCGCCGCGGCGAGGCGAAAGCCGCCGCGTCAGCAGATGCACGCTTCGCCCCACGCCGCCGCGATAGCACTCCAGCCGGCCGTCGATCAGCCGCCAATCCTCCATCGGGTTGGCCCAATATTCGGGTCCGATCCAGATGCGGTCGTGCTGGTGTTTCCAGTCGCTTTCGAATGCCGCGGCGTCGGCGTCGTCGCGCGTCGTCTCTACGATCAGCACCCACCACGGCTGGGCGCCGGCCTCGTACGTGTGGAGACGATTCAGCTTCCCCGTCCCCTCGTCGATGCGGTACACGGCGAGCTTGTCGGTTGCCTGCCCGGCGGCGATGAGGTGCTCGCCGGAAGGGGAGATGTGGAACGACCGCGGCGTCTTCTCAGTTTCCGCCTGCCCCAGCGGCACGAGGTCGCCGGTGGGCGGGTGCACGAGGAATTCGGCGATGCTGTCGTGGCCGCGATTGGCGACGTACACAAACCGCCCGTCGGGGGTGATCTGGATATCGGAGCAGGAGTTGCCGCCGCGAAACGTCTTGGGGAGCGTGCTCCAGGTTTCGCCCGCCTCGAGGACGCCGGCGGCGGGCCGGAACCTGTAGGCCGTGACGCTGCTCCCCTGCTCGTCGCTCACGTACGCGGCGTTTTGAAATGGATGAAATGTCAGGTGACGCGGCCCGGTGTCGTTCGGCCGCTCCACAATCGGCGGATCGTTCGGAGAGAGCCGGCCGATCGTCTCGTCAAAGCGGAATTGGAAGATGCGGTTGGGCCCAGTGTGCGGGACGAACACGAAGCGGTTGCTGCGATCGGGAACGATGGCGTGGGCCTTTTCATCGGTTTCGATCTCCTGCACCGGCTCGCGGCTGAGCGAGCCGTCTTCGCCGATGGCGTGCACGGCCACCTTGCCGGCCGCGTAGTACGCCGAAAGCAGGAATCTTCCCGTGCGGTCGGTGGCGACATAGGCGGGATCGGCGCCCGCCTCGACGGTGTTGATGTGCGTCAATTCACCGGACTGCGCGTCGAGGCGAAAGCTGGCCAGTTTTCCCGCCGACCGCAGCGAGGCGAAGAGGAATCGCCTCTTCGGATCGGTGGTCAAGGGTCCCGGGGCGCCTTCCACCGCGGTTTCCCCCTGTCGCGTCAGTTGGCCGGTTTTCGCGTCCAGGGCGAACCGCACGATCTGGCCATCGCCCGCCGCCGAGACATACACCACCTCCGCCCCCACGGCCGCCAACGCCGGCGCCAGCCACAGCCCGATCAACAAGAGCATCCGCAGCAACAAGAGCATCCGCATAGGTAGCACTCCCGACGGTTCGTCTATGAGGGTCGCCAATTCCTGAGACGCTCTTTGTAGACCAACCGGCGCCGCAGAGCAACGTAGCGGGGCGAGCAGCAAGACGGTTCTCAAAAGCAGAAAACCCGAACAGAAGGCAACAGAGAGAACAGAGAAATTGGGTTCGTCTCTGTTCCTTTGTCGCCTCCTGTTCGGCGGCTTCCTAGAGGCAGATCGTCTTACGACGAAGCTTTCGCCTTGGTCCTCGCCTCTCGCAATCCGCGGCTGAGGATGTCGCGGAGGAAGGGGGAGTAGTCTTCGTACTTCGACTTGTCGGGCGGCCCGCCGGCGAACTGATAGATGGCGTCGCGCGGCTTCTTGCCCAAGGCGATCAGCGTGGAGCTGACCGTGCCCCAGTTGGGCGCGCGGTAGACCATGCTCGGCCGGCCCGGCGGCGAAGGGGCCCGGGCGAAGACCTTGCTCGCCACCGCCAGGAACTTCACCGGCGAGTCGAGCGTTTGCAGCGTGAGCAGCCGCCGGCACATCTTCACGCGCTCGTCGCGCGGATCGTTGACGTCGTTGTTGGCGATGATGCTCAACCCCTCATCCAGCTCCAACGCCTCCTGCTGATCGCCGCCGTGGACCACCCAGCCGGTCTGCGCATCGGCAATGACGAAATTCACCCCTTCGTACTTGAGGGTGGCCAATTCCTTCATCGCCATGTCCGCCGCCTTACGAGCGGAGCTGCACCGAAGCAGATCGCGGCACAGCAGTCCGCGGGAGCGGGGCGCGAACGTCGGCATGATCTTGGCGCGATTGCTGGCCGCCACCATCATCCCGTGCTGGTTGACTCCCAGCCACGTGCCCCCCGCCTCTTCATCGACGCCGCACAAGACGCGCGGCTTGCCCGACTGAATGGACGGAGGGAGACTCAGCCGGTCGTACCGCTCCTCGCGGTTTGCAGCCACCAATATAGGGGACTCCGGCACCAGTTTATACAAAATTGCCAGTAGGCACATAGTTCATACAACCTTCCTACTAAAGCTGCGAATAGAGATTGGTCCCAGCTCGGCGAAGCGTCCAATTTAAGGCAAAGCCGTCGCCTTTGGCGCCCCACCACAGGGTTAATCCGTGAGATTTTTCACGAATTCATATCGCCTCATTTTATGCTCAGCCGCTTGTGAGGCGAACGAAAAATCCGTATGGTTGCGTTCGCTCGCGCTAAATCCTGTGCAGAATTCATCTTCCGTTCACAAAGGCTTGTTTCGCGACCATGCCGACATTTTCCGATTCCAATCCGGTGAAGATCGCGATCGTGGGCGCCGGGGCGGTCAGCGACTACCATCACGTCCCGGCGATCCGGCTCGACCCCCGCGCCCGGCTGACCGTGGTCTGCGACGCGAGCGAGGAGCTCCTCGACCGGCGGCGAGGCGAGTGGACCGAAGCATCTCTGTTCACCAGCGATTTCCGAGCCGCCTGCCAAGCCGACAACGTGGACGCGGTGATCATCGCCACGCCGAATTATACGCACGCCGAGATGGCCATCGCCGCCGCCGAGGCGGGAAAGCACGTGATGTGCGAGAAACCGCTCGGCCTGGACGCCGGGCAAGTGCGGCAGATGTACCAGGCGTGCCGGAAATCGAAGGTGGTTCACATGACCGCCTTCACCTACCGCTTCGCCCCCGCCATGCGGTACATGCGGCACCTTTTGAGGGAAGGTTCGCTGGGAGAGCCGAGACACTTTCGCAGCCAGCGATTTCTCGACTGGCCGGAGACGAGCTGGGGCTGGCGCCAGTACAAATCCCGCGCGGGGGCGGGGGACCTGTTCGACATGACCATTCACCGCATCGACTTTGCGATGGACCTGCTCGGACCGATCTCGCAGGTCTGCGGCGCGGTGGCCCGCTTCGCGCCCCGGGACTGCATGCCGGACGGCCAGTTGTGCCCGCCCTCGGAGGTGGACGATTGGTCCTGCCTGATCGGCGAGTTCGCCGGCGGGGCCACCGGCGTCTGGGAAGGCACCACGCTCGCCAAAGGCTATGGGCGGAACGGCTTCGGTCACGAGTGGGCCGAGATCAACGGCTCGGAGGCCTCGGCGGTCTATCGCCTCCACGAGCCGAACACGCTGCTGCTGGGGAGGACCGGAAGCGACCTGGCGCCGGTCGCGGTCCCGCCGGAGTTCTTGAAGCCGCAGGACAGCCCCCGCGATCCGACGCAGGGGGAGCCGGCCACGGTGTTTCGCTACGACCTGGTGTGGGAGTTCGTCTCGGCCATCGTCGAAGGCCGCGACGCGGTCCCCAGCTTCTACGACGGCCTGCGAGCGCAAGTGGTGGCCGACGCGGTGCTCGAGTCGCACCAGAAACGCACCTGGATCACAATTCCCGACGAGCCGCGCTGAACCTCAACGCAGGGCGAGCGGGCGCAAGGCGAAGCCTGCGGTGCTTCCCTTGATCTTGTTGGTGGCGCACATGTAGCAGAACTCGTACACACGATCGCGGGCCAGGTCCTCCAGGTAGTGGAACTCGGCGATGTGTACGCCCTGCTCGATGAGCAGGTAGTTGTGGACCGGCATGAAGGAGCCCATCTTCTCGCGGTAGCCTTCCGCCTCTTGCGGATGCGGGCCGAACTCCAGTCCGCTGGTGTCGCTGCCGATCATCATCGCCCCCTGTTGCTCGACGAGCCAGCGGGCGCCGTCCAGCGTTAGCCCCGCCGAGTCGTGCACCGCGAGCTTGTCATGATCGGCGCCGGTCTCATCCCAGTAGCGGAGCGTGCCGGTGCGGATGAGCGCCACGTCGCCGGGCTTGAGTTGCGTCGTTTGCTTCTCGAGCGCGGCCTGGAGGTCCTCCCGGCCGATCGGATAATGCGCGGGCAGCGCCTCGACGCCTTTGTATCCCGCCACGTCGATCAGCACACCGCGGGCGACGATCGGGGGAATGGTGGAGGCGTCGCACTTGCGGGGTCCCCAATCGCCGCCCCACTCGGCCTCCTGAAAGCCGTTGTACCAGTGGTTGTCCTCGCCCTCGGTGGCATGGGCGAGGCTGTCGATCTGCGTGGCCACGTTATCGTTGATGAACAGCGCGCAGCTATGCCAGGCTGTGCCCGAGCGGTTCTGCGAGAACGGCAAGTCCCCCTGCCGCTTGACGCCCTCGGGCGTGCGGAACGCCATGATCTCTCCCGGGCTGTGCCCCGGCCACTTGTAGGAGGTGCGGTCGTAGAGCACACCCAGGTCGTAGGTCTTGCCTTGCGTCACGAGCCGCACCGCCGCCAGCCGCGAGGCGTCGGTCATCTCATTGAGCGAGCCGACTTCGTCCTCCTCGCCCCAGACCCAACCCCAGCCTTCGCCGGGCCGCCATTCCTTCATTGAGTGATCAGACGAGGCGGCGAGGAGTGCGGCTGTCAGCAGCAGGGGGAAAACAAGCACGATCGCGAGTCGAGATTTCATGAGCGGTTCTCCCGGAGTGCGGTACGGAGGTCGCTCCCATCGTAGGCAGACGGCGAAGGGGATGCGAGTCGGGCCCTCTCCGGTTGCACCCGCTCGGGCTTCCTCACATCATAGGCAGCGTGTCGCCCGCGAAGCCCACGATCTGGAGAAGCCTAATGAATGCGGCGAAAGCGATGTTGTCTGCGATGCTGATCCTGGTCGCCTCAGCGGCGATGGCTGATGAGCCGTTGCGTCGCGATGTCTTCACGGCGGGGAA
>JAHWKS010000130.1 GCA_019347795.1 Planctomycetota bacterium
CCGGGGCCGACCTGGTGCGCCGGCTGAACCAGCAGGCGGTGGGCGTCTACCCCGGGGGCGGTTGTTTTAATGGGCGTGATCTGGAGCGATGCGGAACAAACGCTAAGGCGATTGCTTGGACACGACAAGAGTTGGGGGGGTTCGCGCGACGATGGGTGGCGGCGGAGCGAAGCGACGCCCGCTGGGCGTCGCTCCGCTCCGCCGCCAGCCACACCAGCAGGACCTACATTTTGTCCACGACGCCGATGCCCAGCAGGTCGAGACCTTGCTTGATGGTGCGGGCGGTGAGGTCGCAGAGGAGGAGGCGGCTGCGGCGGAGCTCCTCCGTCTCAGCCTTGAGCACCGGGCAGCTTTCGAAGAAGCCGGAGTAGGTCTTCGCTAAGTCGAAGAGGTAGCTGGTGAGCTGACTGGGACGGTAGTCCTTCACCACCTCGTCCAGCGCCTCTGAGTAGCGCAACAGGGCCACCGCCAGTTGCCGTTCGGCCGGATGCGAGAGCACGATCGGCGTCTCCGCGTCGCGGAGCGTGCTGATATCCACCCCCCCTTTGCGATAGATGCCGCAGACGCGGGTGTACGCCATCTGCATGTACGGCGCCGTATTGCCGTCCAGCGCGCACATCTTATCGAAGCTGAAGACGTAATCGCTGGTGCGATTCTGGGAAAGGTCGGCATACTTGAGGGCGCCGATGCCGACGACTTCCGCCACCTCGCGCCGCTCCGCCTCGCTCAACTGCGGTCCCTCGGGCTTCTTCTCGTCGATCTCGCACGCCAGGCGGTACGCCCGCTCCACGGCTTCATCGAGCAGGCTCTCCAGTCCGACCGGGTCCCCCTCCCTCGCCTTGAAGGGACGCTTGTCTTCGCCCATCACGGTGCCGAAGGAGACGTGCATCAACTCCACGTCCGAATAACCCCACAACCGAGCCGCGGCGAAGAGCTTTTCGAAGTGCTCGCTCTGGCGATGGTCCACCACGTAAAGAATCGCGTCGGGCCGCCACGTTTCCATGCGATACTGGATCGTCGCCAGGTCGGTCGTCGCATACAGGAAGCTGCCGTCGCTTTTACGGATGATCATGGGGGCCGGAAACTCGTGGATGAATATGCAAATCGCCCCCTCGCTTTCCTCGGCGACGCCCTTTGCTTGCACGTCCTCCACGACCTTCGAGAGCCGGTCGTCATAGTAGCTTTCCCCCAGTTCATGGTCGAAGCGGACGCCCAGGCGATCGTAAACCTGGTGCAGGGCGCTCAAACACGCCGGCATGAACTCCTTCCATAGGCGGAGATTCTCTTCCTCGCCGCGATGCAGCCGCGCCGTCTCGTCCAAGACCCGCCGCTCGAGATTCGGGTGCGGCTCGGAGAGGCTCGGAAGTTGGTCGAGCGGGGCCGGGCCCCGCGTGGGCTTCCCCGCCTGATGCTCGATAATCTGGTGGACCAACTGGTACAGCCGGGCCAGCTCCGTCACCGGGTCGTCTTGGTAGCGTGCTTCGTCGCGAAAGTGCTTGTAGCCGTAGATCACCATCCCGAACTGCTTGCCCCAGTCCCCCAGGTGGTTGTCGCTGATGACGCGATGACCGAGGAAGCCGAGCGTGCGGTAGAGCGCGTCGCCGATCACCGTCGAGCGGATGTGCCCTACGTGCATCGGCTTGGCCACGTTGGGGGCGGAGTAGTCGATGACGTACGTCCGCGGCGATTCCGCCGGGGCCACGCCGATTCGCTCGTCCCGCACCGCCTGCCCCGCCTGCTCCGCCAGCCACGCATCTTTGAGCCGGAGATTGATGAAGCCCGGACCGGCGATGGTGGGCGCCTCGCACAGGTCGTCCAGCTCCAGCCGTTCAATTAGCTGCTGGGCCACCTCGCGCGGCGGACGGCCGACGATCTTTTGCAGCGGCATGGCGCAGTTGGCCTGATAGTCGCCGTGCTGCGGCTGCGACGGGCGGATCATGTCCAGCAGAGGGTCCACATCCGCCGTGAAATGGGCCAGAGCCGGCCGAAAACGCCGGCGCAATTCCGCCAATAGGTTCATCGCCAGGGCAATCCGTGAGGTTCGTGCGCGGCCTCCCCGCGGGAGAGCAAGCGCCTGGTAGAGTGTCGCAGGGCGGCGCCGAATCACGCAAGCCCTGCGACGTTACGATTGGCCGCAACCGCCGAACGGTTATTGTTCGCCGGCGGGTCGCGGTCCAATCACCTGCGAAAGATCCACGCGCTCCGCCTGACCCCAGAGATCCTCGATGCGGTAGTAATCGCGCGTCTCCTGGTCGAAGATGTGGACCACCACGGCGCCGTAATCGAGCAGAATCCAGCGGCTTTCGTTGTAGCCCTCGACGCTCAGGCGGCGATCGCCCAGGTCATCCTCCAGCGTGTGGTCGATCTCCTCGCTGATGGCGTGCAGTTGCCGCCGACTGGTTCCCGTGGCCAGGACAAAGTAATCGAATTCGCTCGTCAGCTCCCGCAGGTCGAGCACCACGATGTCGGTTGCTCGGTTGTCGGCGGCGGTTCGGGCCGCCGCTAATGCCAGTTCGAGACTACGCTCTGGGTACGCCCGATTTGCGGAAGAGGGACTGGCGATGGAAATGGCCACGAGGCCTCCTTTCATGCTGATGGCTTTCAATGCGGATGGCGCCAAACCAGATACGCTACTATTCTATGCAGGACGGACCCCGGTGTCACCCTTCGGGTTCGGGCAAGTCTGGCGGGAAAATCGCGCCAGCGGCAATAAGCGAGCGAGGATGTTCATCACTTTTGACGGCGTAGACGGAGTCGGAAAGTCGACACAGGCGGCGCTCTTCGTGGAGTGGCTCCGCGAGAAGGGCCGCGAGGTCGTTGCCTGTCGCGATCCAGGCAGCACCGCATTGGGCGAGGCGGTGCGTGGAATTCTGCTCGATCGCCAGGAGATTGCGCTCCATCGCCGTAGCGAGATGCTGCTCTACATGGCCGCCCGCGCGCAGATGGTCGAGGAGGTCATTCGCCCGGCTTTGGCGGCGGGAAAGATCGTCGTCTCCGACCGTTTTCTGCTGGCCAACGTCGTTTACCAGGCTTACGCCGGCGGCCTGGATGTGGCGGAAGTGAAACGCGTGGGTGAGGCGGCGGTCGCGGGCGTCATGCCTGATCTAATTCTTGTGCTCGACATGGAGGCCGAGGCGGCCGCGGCTCGGTTGAATCGCTCCCTCGACCGTATGGAAGCACAGGGAATCGAGTTTCTGCGTCGCGTTCGACAGGGATTCCTCACCGAGGCGCAGGCGAGCCCACAAACGACTCGCGTCATCGACGCCTCTCGCGACGTAGCCGCCGTGCAGGGCGAGATTCGCTCCGTGGCCGCTCCCTTCCTTTCCCCTTAACCCGCATCGCAAGCATGACTTGGCAAGGAATCGAGGGGCACGATGCGATCGTCGATCGCTTCCGCCGCGGGCTCGCCGGCGGGCGGTTGCCGAGCACGTTCCTCTTCGTGGGGCCGGCAGGCGTGGGGAAGCGGGCCTTTGCAATCAAGCTCGCCCAGACGCTGCTGTGCGAGGTGAATCCGCCCGAATTGATCGATCCCTGCGGCGAGTGCCCGGGATGCAAGCAGGTCCTCGCGGGATCGCATCCGGACCTGGCGATTGTCGGCCGGGAGGAGGACAGCGCGGTGCTCAAGGTCGAGCAGTTCATCGGCGACCGCGAGCATCGAATGCAGGAGGGGCTTGTGCCCTGGGTCTCGCTCAAGCCGACCCGCGGGACGCGGAAGATTGCGATCGTCGACGACGCGGATCTTTTCAACCAGGAAAGCGCCAATTGCCTGCTCAAGACGCTGGAAGAGCCGCCGCCGGGCTCGATGCTGATTTTGATCGGGACTAGCGAACAGCGGCAGCTTCCCACCATCCGCTCGCGTTGCCAGATCGTGCGGTTCCGGCCGCTGCCCGACGAAACCGTGGCCCGGCTGCTGCTGGAGACAGGCGCCGTGGCGGATTCATTTGAGGCCGAGCGATTGGCCGCCCTGAGCGGCGGCGGACTGCGGCAGGCGATCGCACTGGCCGACCCCGAGCTGATGGAGTTCCGCCGGCATTTGCTCTCGCATCTGGGCCGACCGGGGTGGAACAGCGTCGCGTTGGGGAAGTCGATCCACGCCTTTGTCGAGGCGGCCGGCAAGGAGGCGCCTCCCCGCCGCGAACGGCTGCGGAGCATCATCGGGTTCTGCGCCGACTTCTACCGCCAACTTATGGCCCGCCTGAGCGGCGCCGTGCCGGCGGGCGATCCGCAGCTCCGCGAAGCCGTCGAGGGCGCCGCCTCCGCCTGGCCCGGCGACGCCGCCTTGGCCGCCGACCGTCTGGAGCGCTGCCTCGACGCCTTGGCTCACGTAGACGCCAACGCCCACCTCGTCACGGTCACCGAGGCCTGGATCGACGACCTGGCCCATGGGTAGGTCCCACCTGCCGGGCGGGACCTTCCGCCGACTCAGGCGCCGCGAGCGCAGGATTGATTTCGCACGAAAACGACGTACGTTAGAAGCCTGTCGGCCGAAATCATCATCCATAGGAGGTGCTTCGATGCGATCATTCCTGACTGCCTCCGCGCTCATCGCCGCGGCGGCCATCGTTCTTCAATCGCGGCCGCTCGGCGCCCAGCCGAAAGACACGAACTACGACGAGTCGAAAGTCCCGGCGTACGAGTTGCCCGACCCGCTCCGGCTCTCCTCCGGCGAGCGCGTGGCCGACGCCGAAACCTGGCGGAGCGAGCGGCGACCGGAGCTTTTGAAGCTGTTCCAGACGCACGTTTACGGCAAGAGCCCCGGCCGGCCGGAAGAGATGACGTTTGAAGTGACATCGACTGATGACGAAGCACTCGGCGGCAAGGCGATCCGCAAGGAGGCGTCGGTTTATTTCACCGGCGAGAAGTCCGGTCCACGAATGGACCTGCTGATCTACCTGCCGCGCGCGGCCGAAAAGCCGGTCCCGGTGTTCTTGGCGCTGAACTTCGGCGGCAATCACACGATTCATCCCGATCCCGAGATCACGCTCTCGCGGCGATGGATGCGGAACCGGCCCGACCGGGGCGTGGTGAACAACCGCGCCACCGAGGAGTCCCGCGGCGCCAGCGCCAACCGGTGGCCGGTCGAGACCATTCTCGATCGCGGCTACGGCCTGGCCACCATCTACTACGGCGACATCGATACCGACTTCGACGACGGCTTTCAGAACGGCGTCCACCCGCTGTTCTACAAGGAGGGGCAAACGAAACCGGCGGCGGACGAGTGGGGATCGATCGCCGCTTGGGCCTGGGGCCTGAGCCGGGCCCTGGATTACCTGGAAACCGACGACGCCGTCGATCACGAGCGCGTGGCGGTAATGGGCCACTCCCGGCTGGGCAAGACCGCGCTCTGGGCCGGCGCCCAGGATGAGCGCTTCGCGATGGTGATCTCCAACAACTCCGGCTGCGGCGGCGCGGCGTTGAGCCGGCGTGCGTTCGGCGAGACGGTGGCCCGCATCAACACCTCGTTCCCGCACTGGTTCTGCGACAACTTCAACAAGTACAACAACAACGAAGACGCCCTGCCGGTCGATCAGCACGAGCTGATCGCCCTCATCGCCCCCCGGCCCGTCTACGTCGCCAGCGCACAAGAAGACCAATGGGCCGATCCGCGGGGCGAATTCCTCTCCGCCCTCCACGCCGACGCTGTCTACCGCCTGCTGGGAACCGAAGGCCTGCCGACGAAAGAAATGCCGCCGCTCGACAAGCCGGTGATGGGCGCCATCGGCTACCACCTCCGCACCGGCAAACACGACGTCACCGACTTCGACTGGGAAGCCTACCTCAACTTCGCCGATAGGCGCCTGCGGTGATCGTCAACGCGATCCTGGGTTCTCCTCGGGTGGGCATCCTGCGCTTGCAGGACGGCCGAGAGCCGCAGGGAAAACTCGTTGCCGCTGTTTGGAAATTACGGCTTCAAGCCCACCGACCGTGGCGTGAAGGAGGCTGCGTCTTCTCGCCACCACGTGTCCCAGTCGGGCGGGCGCCGATCATTGTCGGCTTTCATCCCTGTAAGATCCTGCAGCGCAGCGTCGCAATTCGCTCGCAAGCTTCCGTCGGCGACCCGGACGCGAGGATGGCGAAAAAGACTGCCGTCAATGCCGAAGTTACCTGCCCGGGCGATGTACTGGCGGTAAAGCGACAGGGTCGCTGCGTCCGTCGCCTCCGGCGCGGTCTTGTTCGCCGTATCGAATCGTTCGTCGACAACTAAGGTATCCACCGGCAGTGGAATGCGGTTCAAATCGACGATGGCGCCATCCACGACCAGCTCGATGTAAGTCGAATTCATCCAGCGTTGTCTCGCGTCAGTCGCTCCGGGAAGCGGCGCGGCCGGCTTTTCAGCCTGACCCGCGGGAGGACAATGAATCACGACGCCGGCGTTCCTGCCGTCGCCGAGAAAGAAGTTCTCGCCCTTAACCAGGACGATGGGCGCCCCCTCGGATTTCACCTTCAAAATATGCGGCCACGCGGACTCAAAACGCTCGCGTGCGGCGAAGGGAATCGCGTAATGCCGCTGAGGAAGCAGCGGTCCCACCAGCGTCCGAGCCTGCTCTCGCAGAGGCGCCAACTCCTCCGGCCAGCTTTCCGGCCATTCCCCACGATTGCTCACCGAATATAGTCCGTACGCGCGACCAGCCATCCCCAACAAGATTGCGACCAGCAAGACCGTAATTCTTTTCATCTCAAATTCTCCACCGCGAGCATCATCGAAGTTCCCAAGAGAAGAGACGAGCAACTCGCCTGGATCGTTTTGCAACCCGTCTCGGCAAAGGATAGATTAGCCTCCGAGAGTCCGTTTGTCGCCAGCTCGAAGGCGCCCCAGCGGCCAATCGCGGAGCCGCTCCGGCGTAGAGAACGCACGTGTCGTAGACGGCGACCAGCGGCTCCATGGCGCGTTATCGAGATGGGCCGTTGCGCTGGTCGTCGTAAAAACCGGCGTCTTGGGCTAACCGAGACATTTCATTCGCGGCCTGTCTGGCCTCTTGGAACATCTTTTCGCGGTACTCGACCAGTGCGCCGGTAGGAATGCGCCGGTGCTTGCCGACCAACCGGCAAGGCAAGTCGCCCCGTTGGATCAGTTTGATGACAAACGGCCGCGAGACATCTAGAAACTCGGCAGCCTGGGTCGTGGTCATTTCCACGGGCAAGTTTCGCCTCGACGCCTGGTGCGCACGGAGCACGGCCGCCTTCAATTCCGGCGAGACTTCCACACGGACACCGTTAACCGCAACGGAAACGCTGTCACCCCCAGCATTTCCGCCCGCTTCGCCAGCCTGGGCGCCCGAGGCCCGCCGCAGCGTGTTCTTTTTTGCGATCCTGGGCATAAATCACCAACGCATCCAAAAGAAGCCAATCCCTTCGGTTAATTCTAGATCGTCCCACCAACCGAAACAAGTGAAATAAATGCAACAAATGCAGCAGTTTAGTGCGCCGCCCGAACGTTTGGCTCGTTCCTCGCGAGTCCAGCCCCAGTTCCAGCACCAGTCATCCCGCGAGTTACACGTTCTGCGGATCGACCACCACAATGCCTGGCCCAAATCCTGCCATTGCCGAGAAGTGCGCAACGTTGAAGGTAAGGACGTTTGAGACCGAGTTAACGTGGCAGACTGCGACCAGCCGAGCGTCATGGACGCGTTTGCCGATGATGCCCAACCCGCTCACCAGACTCTTCCATGCCGGATAGATGTCAGGCGTTTCCTCCAGCAATGGGAACCTCGCCTCGAAGGTCGCCGCCAACGCTTCGGCGTCCACCGTCGAGAGTCCCAGTCCATTGACGGCCGCCGGGCGGGTGGCGACGTTTCGGAATTCGATCATGATTTGCGGCGTGACGTGCAGCAGTTCGCCCCGGCGGTGTAGTTCCAGCACCGCCCCGGCCGCCGCCGCGTGCTGGGCGTCGCTCGCGTTGGCCAGCCGCCCCAGGACCGAGGTATCGATCAAGTAGGGCATTAATCGTATAGCGCTTCACTGCTCAAGGCGGAATCGGGAAGCGATACGCCGCAGTTTCGCGCAGCCGCGAGCAATCCTCGCTCCCACTCATCCTGCGGCTTTAGAGCTGAGACAGCTCCCAGAAAGCGTTCTCGCAGAACCGTGAGCGCCAGACCCTCCGGGGAAAGGCCTCGTTGCTGCGCGGCCTCGCTGATCGCCGTCTCCAATTCAGGACTTAGTGTGATGACCATGATGGTCTCCCAGATAGCGGGCATGTTTGCGATCCTCGGGAATCACTCGGCCATGCCGGCGCTCCAGCAATCGATTATACACGTAGCTCAAAGCGATTCTCCCTGTTGGTGAAGCGGCCTCGCTTCCCGATCTCCGGCGTCAAACCGTTCGCGTCAGAATTCGCAAGAGTGCAGGCGATTCTGCGGGTCGCGGAAGCCTGGATGTTCAGTTTCGCGAGCCGCGATGAAGATTTTTCGGATCCCGTGGAAATTCCTTGGTGAAAACAGCTTCACCATCGGCGGTAGACAAGCCATCCGGCGCGGCCGTAACTGCGAACGGCACACGGAGTGTGCCTGCTACTTTGGGCCACACCCGGCTCATTTTGGTTTTGCGCCGCGGTTGGAAAGGCGGGCGTTGTGAACCGTGGCCACGTCGCCCATGTAGTGGCTGATTCGGTACTCGCGGGCGGCTTTGGCGATGTGGGGCTTTGCGCCGTCGCGGCGGGCGGCGGCGTCGTGGAAGAGGCCGACGTAGAGGTGGGCGTAGAAGAGACGGGTCTTGAGCGAATCGGGGGAGGGATCGCCTTCGCGGGCGGCGGCGAAGACGTCGTCCGGCGAGATTTTCCCGCGATACATGGCGTAGCTCTCGCTCATGGGAACGCGGGGGTCGTTCTCGATCGGCAAGAGTTCGGCCCGGGCTTTTTCGACGCCGACCGTGCGGGCCATGCAGAGGTATCGCCAGACGCCGTTCTCCACGTCGCTGTCGTGATAGGTCTGGTACAGTTCGAACTGCCGGGCGCCTTTCGCGAACTATCCGGCGTAGTAGTACGAGATGCCCAGCTCCCACAGGCTGGCCGCGCGGCGCGGACGAAGCTGCACGAGCTTCTCGAAGTCGGCCACCGACTTCTCGACTTCTCCCAGGCGGAAGTGCTCCCGCCCCCGGAGGTAGTAAGCGTCGGCTAAGTCCGGCTGAAGCTCGATCGCCTGCGTCGCCGCCTCCGCCGCCTGTCGGCTTTGGCCCTGCTCGGCGAACTCGGCGGCGCGCCGCAGCATTTCTCCGGCCGTCTCCTGGCCGTGAACTTGTCGCATCCCGACCGTGTCAATTAGTCCGATAACGGAGGCTGTCGCGGCGAATAAGAAGAAGGATCGGCGCATGGCGTGCTCTTGGGATCGGGGCGTCCTGGGCAGGTTATCCGCGGCGCCGCTG
>JAHWKS010000131.1 GCA_019347795.1 Planctomycetota bacterium
GTGTTGTTAACCGACGACCGTCCGCGAGTGGCAATCTCGGGCGGTGCGGCGTAGACTGGGGCGGGATTCTGGTTTCGGTCCTTTCGGTGCGGAGCAATCATGGCGATTTTCATTTCGCGGGCCGGGGTGCTCGCTCTGGCGGCCGCGACGTTCTTCATGGGCGGCGCCGGCGCGGCGGCTGAGGGGCTACCCAACATAGTCTTCATTCTGGCGGATGATCTTGGCTACGGCGATCTCGGATGCTACGGGCAGAAGATCATTCAGACGCCGAACATCGACCGGCTGGCGCAGGAGGGGATGCGGTTCACCGACTTCTACGCCGGCTCCACGGTGTGCGCCCCCTCGCGATGCGTTCTCATGACCGGCTATCACACCGGGCGGGCCTTCATTCGCGGCAACGGCAAAGACAACCTGCGGCCGAAAGACGTGACAGTGGCCGAAGTCTTGCAGCGCGCCGGCTACGCGACCGGCCTGGTGGGCAAGTGGGGGTTGGGGCATGAAGGCTCGACCGGCGTGCCCACCCGGCAAGGCTTCGATTACTTCTTCGGCTACCTGGACCAGCACCACGCCCACAACTATTACCCCACGTTCCTGATGCGGAACGAGCAGCGGGCGCCGCTGAAGAATGTCGTCCCCGGCGAAGGGGATTGGGGACAGGGCGTGGCCACCGAGAAAGTCGAGTACAGCCACGACTTGGTGGCCGAGGAGGCGCTGGCGTTCATCGACCGCAATCGCGAGAAGCCGTTTTTCCTGTACCTTGCGCTGACCATCCCCCACGCCAACAACGAGGCGGGCAAGCAAGGCATGGAGGTCCCCGACTACGGCCAATACGCCGACAAGGACTGGCCCGAGCCGCAGAAGGGGCACGCGGCGATGATCTCCCGCATGGACCGCGACATCGGCCGGCTGCTGGAGCGGCTCAAGCAGCACGGGATCGACGAGAACACGCTGATCTTTTTCTCCTCGGATAACGGCCCGCACGCGGAAGGAGGCAACGATCCCGACTTCGCCGACTCGAACGGTCCCTTGCGCGGCATCAAGCGCTCGCTCCACGACGGGGGGATCCGCGTGCCGATGATCGCCCGCTGGCCCGGCACGATCGAGGCGGGCGCGGTCTCCGACCACGTCGGCGCCTTCTGGGACGTGATGCCGAGTTTGGCGGAGCTGACCGGAACGATGGACGCCGTTCCCAGCGACATCGACGGCATTTCCTTTCTGCCGACGCTCACGGGCCGCGGCGAACAAAAGCAGCACGACCATCTCTACTGGGCCTTCTACGAACGCGGCGGCGCCCAGGCCGTCCGGCAGGGTCGCTGGAAGGCGGTCCAACAACCGATCGACGCCGCGGTGCGGCTCTACGACCTGGAGAAAGACATTGGGGAAGAGCACGACCTCGCCGACCAGCATCCCGACCTGGTGGCCCAGCTCAAGACGAAGATGGCCAAAGCGTACGAGCCGTCCGAGCGCTGGAAATTCCCGCAGCCGCCGGCCGGCAAAACGCGTCGCAAGGCGGCGAATTAGCCGCGATTCGCTAGCGTCCGGTTCTCCACGAGGGCGCCGTTGCCTAGCGCCCTGCGGCTGATTCATCACCGGTGAAACGATGGAGAAAGATCCCGGCGGCGACGGAGACGTTAAGCGAGTCTACGCCGTGGCGCATCGGGATCGTTACTCGATGGCGGCAGGCGGAGGTCCACTCGGACGAGAGGCCGTCCCCCTCGCCGCCGAACACGAGCGCCCACCGCTTGGGCGGCGTCACGCTCTCCAACGGCTCGGCCTCTTCCAACACCGTGGCGAAGGTTTCGATTCCGCCTTCGCTTTGCAGCCGCCGCACGTCGGCGAGCAAGTCGCGCGACTCGACGATCGGCAGCGTGAACGCGGCGCCCATTGACACCCGCAACACGCGGCGCGAAAAAGGGTCCAGCGATCGGTCCGAGATCACCAGCGCATCGACGCCGAACGCCGCCGCGCTGCGAATGATCCCGCCCAGGTTTTCCGCGTCATTGGGCGCCGGGCAGATCACCAGACGCCGCGGCGCCTCGGGCGGTTCAATCAGGTCCTCCACGCTCAGCGTCAGGCGGCGCCGCCCGCAGGCCATCACTCCGCGATGGAAGTTGTAACCGACCACGTCGCGGATGAGCGACGCACTGACGACGTACAGGGGAACGTGCGGCGGCGCCGTCGCCGCGATCCGCTCCGCCAGCCGCTCGGCGACCAGCACCGACTCCGCCTCGAACGAGCTGGCCAAGAGGCGCTCAACCAGCTTTTCGCCCTCGGCGACAAACAGGCCGGACGGGCGCGTGTCGCGGGAGTGAACCAGCTCCCGATAAGGGGCAAGGCGCGGATCGTCGTGGGAAGCGATCGGAATGCGTGTGGACATCGTTCTGTTTTGCGGGCCGACTCCGGCGGAAATCCGGCGCTTCCGGCGTCGTTTTTGCTGCAAATTGGGCTTGTCCGCGGAACCCATCCCGGGCCGGCGGGGTTTATACTCGCAGCAGCAACGTTCAATCGCCTCACGCACTTCTTGGAGAACATGGTATGAAACTTCGACACTGCGCCTGCGCCCTGATGGCGGTTGGGCTTACGATTCCCGCCTTCGCGCAGGATGACCAGGACCCGCGACGGGAGCGGCAACAGCGACTTCTGGAGCGGTTCGATAAGGACGGCGACGGCCAATTGGATGAGGAAGAGCGCGCCGCTGCTCGCGAGGCGGGCCGGAAGCAGCCCCGCGAAGGCCGCGAAGGACAGGATCGGCCGGGGCCGGCCGGATTGAACGCCGAGCAGATCTTTGCCCGCCTCGATCAGAACCAGGACGGCAAGCTCACGAAGGAGGAGCTCGGCGATCGCGGCGAACGGCTCGCGCAGGCCGACGCCAACAACGACGGCGTGGTGACCAGGGAAGAGCTGGAGGCGGGACTGGCCCGGCTGCGGGAGCAAGCCGGACGGCAGTTTAAT
Organism: Planctomycetota bacterium; assembly: GCA_019347795.1. Lineage (GTDB taxonomy): Bacteria > Planctomycetota > Planctomycetia > Pirellulales > Pirellulaceae > JAHWKS01. The sequence goes on from JAHWKS010000131.1 coordinate 2,953, forward strand.
CCCGAGCAACTCTTCACCCGCTTGGACCAGAACCAGGACGGCAAGCTGACCAGGGAGGAACTGGGCGAGCGAGGGCAGTGGATCCTCCAGGCCGACGAGGATGAGAACGGCGAGATCACCAAGCAGGAGCTTCAGGCCGCCCTGGAGCGGATGCGAGGCCGCTTAGGACAGGCCTTCGATCCCGAGCAGGTGTTCGCCCGTCTCGATCAGAACCAGGACGGCAAGCTGCAAAAGGATGAGCTGCGAGGCCCGTTCGCCGAGCAGTTGGCCCGCGCCGATGCGAATGAAGACGGCGACATTTCCAAGGAAGAGTTCCAAGCCGCGGCCGAGCGTCTTCGCCGGCAGGCGGGCCGCGATCGCGGCCCGCCGAGCGCGGACGAACTGTTCAGCCGTTATGACGAGAACGAAGACGGCAAGCTGACCAAGGATGAGCTTCCTGAACGCGCCGCGCGGTTCATCCTCCGCGCTGACGCCAACGATGATGAAGCGGTCACCAAGGAGGAGCTGCAGGCGGCTCGCGAGCGATTTCAACGAGATCGCGGCGATCGCCCCCGCGGCGAAGACAGGCCTCGCGGCGAACGGCGCCGGCCGGACTCCGACGAGAACAATTGAGCCGGGATTGCGGAGATTCCCAATGTAGGTCACTCGCGGAGCGAGTGACCCACATTGAAGCTGGCCGCGGTGATCAGCTTTGTCTTGGAGCCGCCGCCTCGCCACAGGTCGTACTTCGGGTCGGCGTGCTTTTGGAAGAACGTGTGCAGGCGGTCGCGCAACCGCTGCTGCACTTCCGCTTGCCGCGGCTGTCCGTAGAGGTTGAACTCCTCGTGCGGATCGGCCGATAGGTCGTACAGTTCGTGGGGACCGTCGGGAAAGCGCTCGACGTACTTCCACTCGTCGGTGCGAACGGCGCGAGTGTTCTCGAAGTCGTAGTAGACCACGTTCTTCCACTCCAGCGGCTGGCCGCGAAGGATCGGCGAGTAGTCGCGCCCGGGCGTGAGCGGCTCTTGCTCCGGCGCCTCCAGGCCAAGGTAATTCATGAGCGTCGGCAGAAGGTCGTAGTTGCTGGTCATCGCGTCGCTGGTGGTTCCCGCGGCGATGGCGCCGGGATGGCGGAAGATGAGCGGGATGTGCATTGTGCCGTCAAAGGCGTGCAGCGGACGGGTGTGGTCGCCCATCCCCCAGATCCCGTGCTGGCCTCCGGTCCAGCCTTGATCGGCGGTGAAGATCACCAGCGTGTTCTCTTCCAGGCCGAGCTCTTCCAGCGTCCGGAGAATCCGTTCCACGCCGTCGTCCACGGCGCTCAGCTCCGCGGCGAAGCGGCGCATCGCCTGCACGTTGTTGATGTAGTCCCGGTTGTTGAACAGCCACGGATGCGGCTCGCGCCGCGGGAAGGAAAGCAGGAGATCGTCGGCGTAGTGCTCCGCATGCGCGTTCCGCGCCGGAAGCAGGAGACTGCGGCCCAACCCGTACGGGCCGTTGTACGGCAGATAGAGAAAGAACGGACGGTCGCGATTGTCTTTGATAAACTCAACGCTTCGCTCCGTCCAGAGATCCGTCAGGTACTGCGGCTCGTTGCGGGTCCGGCCGTCTTCAATCACGGCGGCGTCGTAGAAGGTGGAGGTGGCGCCGTGGGGCATGGTGATCCAGTGCTTCGCAGAAAAGCCTTCCTGCGGCGTTACGTTGGCGCCGAGATGCCATTTGCCGATCATCGCGCACTCGTAGCCGGCGTCGCGAAGCATCTCGCCCAGCGAGCGAAACTCGCCGATCGTGCTGTACGCTTCCGGCCCCGTCTGCGCCTCGCCGGCCCGCAGGTAACAGTGCACTCCATGCTGCGACGGCAGCAGCCCGGTCAGGTAGGTCGCCCGCGTCGGCGAGCAAACGCCGTTGGAGCTGAACGCCCGCGTGAACCGCATCCCCTCGCTCGCCAGGCGGTCGATATGGGGCGTGCGGATGTCGGTGTTGCCGTAACAGCCGAGCGTCCACGCTCCGTGGTTATCCGTCAGGATGAAGACCACATTCGGCCGCTGGGCAGCGACGGAGGGGATGCAGCAAAACGCGATCGCAAACAAAGTACGGAAGCAATAAGACAAGTTGCACATGTTGGCGTCTCCCGAGCTGCAATGGGGAATTCATTTTTTTGGCGACGACACCAACCGTAGCGTAAGCGAGAAAGGCGCCGTAATCCAGTTCCTCGCTTACGTTTGAGCCTACAATACTCCAGCCCCTTTCGCCGGATTCAGAAGTCACGACAACCGCAGGTGTTCATGTATTCCTTCCAGGTGCTCCACGTTGGCGCCGCCTGTGCGGCGCGGCGGGGCGTGTTTTCTACGCCGCGGGGCGAGGTGCAAACGCCCGCCTTTATGCCCGTGGGGACACAGGGGACCGTCAAAGGCTTGACGATGGACATGGTCCGCGCCACCGGCGCGGAGATGATCCTGGCGAACACCTATCATCTGGCGCTGCGGCCGGGGGCCGAGGTCGTGCACCGTCTGGGCGGGCTGCACCGCTTCTCGGGGTGGGAGGGGCCGATCCTCACCGACAGCGGCGGCTTCCAGCTCTTCAGCCTCGCGCAGATGACGCGGATCACCGAAGAAGGCGCCGTATTCCGCTCGCACATCGACGGCGCCGTCTTCGAACTAACGCCGGAGCGGGCGATCGAGATTCAAGAGCTGCTGGGGAGCGACGTGGCGATGGTGCTCGATCACGTGGTCCCCCTGCCGAATGAGCCGGACGTGATCCGCGACGCCTGCCAGCGGACGGTGCGCTGGGCCGCCCGCTGCCGCGACGCCGGGCGCCGAACCGACCAAGCGCAGTTCGCCATCGTTCAGGGCGGCCTCGATCCTGAGTTGCGCGTCTGGTGCGCCCAGCAACTAGCCGCGATCAACTTCCCCGGCTACGCGATCGGCGGCCTCAGCGTAGGGGAAACTCCCAAGGAGATGTATCGCACGCTGGATGCCGTCTGTCCCGCTCTCCCGGCCAATGCGCCTCGATATCTGATGGGCGTCGGCCGGCCGGAAGACATTTTGGAGGCGATCCGCAGGGGGGTGGATCTCTTCGACTGCGTCATGCCGACCCGCAACGGGCGCAACGCCCTCGCGTTCACCGACGAGGGACCAGTGCGGATGCGGAATCTCAAGCACGCCGAGGACGACCGACCTTTGGAAGCAGGCTGTCCCTGTCCCGCCTGCCGCCACAGTCGCGGCTACCTGCGCCATCTCTTTATGGCGGGGGAGATGCTCGGCCCGATGCTGCTGTCGGCCCACAACCTGACCTACTACCAAAGGCTGGTGGCCGAGGCCCGGGCGGCGATCGCCGAAGATCGCTTCATCGAGTTCGCAGAAGCAAAAGCGATCGGTTGGCGCAATCCGGCGCCCGAGTGATATCGGCTCGTACCCGACGCCGCTTTGTGAGTACAATCCGCCTGCGGAAACGTTCTCCCGGAGGCCGCCGGCGGACAGATTCTGTGGAATAATCCAAGGCGAAATGAGCGAATCCGTTTGAGTTTGCCCGGTACATCGGCGACAATGTGCGCGAAACGAACCGGCAGCCGAAGTCCCCCTCTGCAGAACTAGGCGTCTACGCCAAAGAAGGACTCATCGTGAAACTCATTGATCGCTTGCGTGAGTGGTGGCAACTGCACACCGGCGAAGAGGAAACCCCCTTCGACGGCGACACCCCCGCGTGGCTGGTCAGCATGGCGTTTCACTTCGTGCTGCTGGTGGTAGTCACCTTCATGCCGGTCCTCTTCGTGAAGGAGGATACCAGCGTTCAACTGGCGGCCATCCCCGAGGAAGAGGTTGAAGAGCTGGAGATCCCCGAGGAGTTCTACTTTAACGAGCAGCCGGCCGAGGAGATCGGGGCCAACAGCTTCAGCGGGGTCGAGATGGCCCAGGCCCTGGCCCAGGTGATCGATGAGGTTTCCGACGTTCCCAATCCTCTGGACGACGTGCAGCCGGTCGAAGTCGCCACCATCCAGATCAACAACACCATTGAAATCGCCACTGGGCCCCAGTTCGACCAGAACCTGCGGGTCAAGGGATTCGTCGGCCAGGGCGCCACAGGCGCCGTGGGCGCCATCGACCGCATCACGCACGAGATTCTGCTCTCGCTCGAAGAGCGGAAGACGCTCGTAGTCTGGCTGTTCGACCAGACGGAGAGTGTCGTCCCGCAGCGGCAGGCGATCCACGATCGCTTCGACCGCATCTACGAGGAGCTGGGGCTGATCGAGGCCAGCGGCAATGAAGTCTTCGCCAAGCATGAGGACAAGCCGCTCTTGACGTCGGTGGTCGGCTTCGGCGCCTCGACCGTGGTGATGACCGAGAAGCCGACGGATGATCTGGAGGAAATCAAGCGGGCGGTGGCAGACATCCCTCTGGATCCCAACGGCACGGAGAAAGTTTTCGAGGCGGTCTTACGAGCGGTGCAGGAGTACAAGTCTTACCGCGAGGTCGATGAGCGGACGGGCGAGCCGAATCGGAATGTGATGATTGTTGTCTTCACCGACGAGGCCGGCGTGGATTACGAGACCCTACTGGAGCCGACGATCGCGGCATGTCGCCGTTTTGCGATACCGGTCTACGTGGTCGGCGTCCCGGCCCCGTTCGGTCGGAAAGAGACGATGATGAAGTGGGTCGATCCCGATCCCGAGTTCGATCAGACGCCGCAGTGGGGCGAGGTGGAGCAGGGTCCGGAATCGCTATATCCCGAACGGCTTAAGTTGGAGTTCGCCGCCGGCGTTGATCGGGATGAGGCAATCGATTCCGGCTTCGGTCCGTACGCATTAACCCGGCTTTGTTACGAGACGGGCGGCATCTATTTCGCCGTACACCCGAACCGCAACGTGAGCCGAAGCGTGGGACGCGGTGAGATCGAAGCGTTTACCTCACATCTCACGCGGTTCTTCGACCCGCAAATTATGCGGAAGTATCGTCCCGACTATGTTCCGCGCGAAGAGTACATGCGGCGCGTGCGGGAAAATAAAGCCCGCGAGGCGCTGCTCATCGCGGCCAACGAGTCGTGGGTCAGCCAGATGGAGGCGCCTCAAACGCGGTTCGCCAAGACCGACGAGGCGAGCTTCGTCAACGCCCTCTCGGAGGCCCAAAAGCAGGCCGCGAAGCTCGAGCCGCAGCTCCATCGGCTCTACGAGATTCTCAAAGTCGGCGAGGTCGATCGGCCGAAGGAGGACACGCTCCGCTGGCAGGCCGGCTTCGACTTGGCGATGGGACGCGTGTTGGCGGCCAAAGCCCGCACCGAGGCGTACAACGCCATGCTCGCCGCCGCCAAACGGGGGCTCAAGTTTAAGGACGAGAAGAACAACACCTGGATTCTCGAGCCGGCCGATGAGATCAGCGTCGGCAGCGCCCTGGAGAAAGCGGCCAACAAGGCCCGCGAGTATCTGCAGCGGGTCGTGGACGAGCATCCCGACACGCCGTGGGCGTATCTGGCCCAGAAGGAGCTGGAGAACCCCATCGGCTGGCGATGGGCCGAGGAGTACACCCCGCCGCCCGGCAGCGGGAACGCCGGCGCGGGCAACAACAACCCGCCCCCCAACGACGCTCTCCGCATGCTCGACCGCAAACCCAAGCGAAACGTCCCCAAGCTGTAGCTGTGCGGGCGCCTCCCTCTCATCGGCGGGGGCTCGCCCGGCTCGTCCCGCCGGCATGATGACTGACGGGCTACAGCGGTCCCAATGCCTTGTCCTCTTCCGTCCAGTCATCTCTCCGGCGGGGCAAGCCCGCCGGTGGAATGAAGAACCGCCTCAATATGGCCATCGCACGCGCGCTCCGCCACGACTTCCACTAACTCGCCGCGTTGCTGCTCGCTTCCGGCGAACGCTATCGGCGCGTAGCGGCAGGAGGCGCCGATGAGGCGGCCGGCGGCGGGGTCGTCGTTCTCCCAGGACTCGGCGACGACGCGGAGGCGGCGTCCTTCGAGACTGCGGAAGTACGCGAGGCGCAGCTCCGCTTCGATCGCTTCCAGGCGCCGGCGGCGATCGTTCTTCACATCGCCGGGAATCTGGCCCGGCAACTCGGCGGCGGGCGTGCCGCGGCGGGGGCTGAATGGGAAGATGTGGATCTTGGAGAAGCCGGCCTGGCGCGACGCCTCGCACGTGGCGGCGAAGTCGTCCTCGGTTTCGCCGGGAAAGCCGATGATCACGTCCGTTGTCAAAGCCGGCTGGTCCAGCTCGCTCTGCACCAGCGCGCAGCGGTCGAGAAAGCGCTTCACGCCCCAGCGGCGCTTCATGCGGCGCAGCACCGGGTCCGACCCGCTTTGCATGCAGATGTGCAGGTGCGGGCAGACTTTGTCGGGATAAGCGGCCATTGTGCGCACCAGCTCGCGCGTGACCTCGGTGGCCTCGATGCTGGAGAGCCGGATGCGGAAGTCGCCGTCCATGTCGGC
>JAHWKS010000961.1 GCA_019347795.1 Planctomycetota bacterium
TGGTGAGCCTGGCTCGACACACTGGAGCCGCTCGTCTGAAGAAAACGTGATTCGCCTTCGGCGAGCGTTGCGCCGCCTCACGTGTTGGCCGTTGGATCGGCGGGCGTCGGCAACGTACGGCCAGTTGGCTGCGGAACTAAAGCGTCGCGGGCGGCCGATGCAGGTAGTGGATGTGATGCTCGCCGCAATAGCCATCTCGCTCGGCGATTGCACCGTAATAACCACTGACAGTGATCTCTCGCACGTCCCGGGATTGACGGTGGTGAATTGGGAGAGTGGCGAGGAATTGTCTTGAAGTGATTCCTCGACCGCGATTCCATTAACCACCTCAACGTGAGCGGCGCCGGGAAGTGATCTCTTGCCCCTGCACTTGGCGAGCAAGGGCGATACAGTCCGCAATCGATTCCATAAGGAAGCCCGCAGACCGCTCCTGTCAATCCTTCAAATGGAACAACCGCTTCAGCGCGTCTAACAAGCCATGCGGGGCGCCTTGTTCGGCTTCGTCGCGGAGGGATTTTAGGGGGGGGTGGAGGAGCTTGTTCACCAGGCGGTCGAAGGCGAGGGTGATCTCGCGCTGGGAGCGGTCGTCCAACTCGGTGAGCTTGTTCAGAACGCGCGAAAGCTCCTCCTGCTTGATCTCTTCGCTGCGCTCGCGGAGGCGGCGAATCGTGGGACCCGTGGCCCGGTGGCGCCACTCGGCCATGAAGCGGGCGGTCTCCTCCTCGATGATTCGCTCGGCCGCCGGCCATTCCTTCTCGCGGGCCTTGCGGTTCTCTTCGCACACTTTCCGCAGGTCGTCGATCGCGAAGAGATAGACGCCGATGCAGTCGCCGATCGCCGGATCGAAGTCGCGGGGAACCGCCAGGTCCAGAATGAGAAGGTTCCGCTGCTCGCGGCGCTTCTCGATCTTGCGATAGTCCGCCAGCGAAACGACCGTCCCCCGGGCGCCGGTGGCGCCGACGACCAGGTCGGCCTCGGCCATGTGCTCCAGCAGCGAGTCCCACGCCGCGGCCCGCCCTTGGAACTGCCGCGCCAGCCGCTCGGCCCGCATCAGGTTGCGATTGACGACGGTAATCTCGCGGGCGCCCTCGGCCTGCAGGTACGCGAGCGTCTCCTGCCCCATCTCGCCGGCGCCGATCACGAGGACCTTCTTATCGTCGAAGCGGTCGAACACGCTCAGGGCGAAATCGGCCACGGCCACGCTGGCGATGCTCACCCGCTTCTGATGGATGGCCGTCTCCCGGGCGACGCGGCGGGCGACGCGGATGGCGGCCTGGAAGGCGATGTGCGTGAGAGCCCCGGCGGCGTCTCCGTCGGCCGCCAAGTCGTACGCCTGCTTCACCTGCGAGAGGATTTGAGCCTCGCCCACCACCATGCTGTCGAGACTGGCAGCGACGGTGAAAAGGTGCCGCACCGCGTCTTCGCCGGTCCGCTCAAAGAGATCGTCAAAAATCTCGGCCGGCTCCAGCCCGTGATAGCGGGCGAGGAACTCGACCACCTGCTGATGCGTGGGACAGCCGTCTTCCGCCTCCGAGGCGGTGTACAGCTCGACGCGGTTGCAGGTGGAGAGGAGCACCGCCTCGGAGCGAGGGAACTGGCAGCGGAAGCGGCGGAGGGCGTCGCGGGCCTGCTCGGCGGTGAACGCCAGCCGCTCGCGGACCTCGAGCGAGCTGCCGTGATGACTGCAGCCGACCATCTGAAGCTTCATGCGGCCCGTCCCGGCGGCAGGCCGCCCGCGTGATTGATGGTCGTCGCTTTCGCCGTCGGCGCCCGAGAGCTGGCGTGCTCGGTGGAGCCGAAGAGCACGACGCTCAAGGCGAAGCCGAGAAAGACGAAGCTGGCGACCGTCAGATAGGCCACCTTTCGCCCCTGCCGGGCCGGCTTGTACGTCAGGTTGAACACGGAGGCGGCGGCGAGCCAGAGGAACAAAATGCCGGAGGTCCATACCACCGGGTCGGTCCAAGGAAGCGCGCCGGACTCGTTGGCGTGGCGGATCAGGTTGAGCACCACGCCCGACACGAGGCCCGCGGCGAGGAGCACCGACGAGAGGACAAAGGAGTCCTCGTTCATCCGCTGCAGCCATTCCAGGCTCGGCAGCCGCAGTCCCTGCCGCGGCGCGAGCTTATGTTTCAGCCGGTACGACTGCACGAGGTACATCACGCCCGCCACGAAGCCGAGCATCACGACCACGGTTCCCAACAGGAGCGAGGCGCCGTGAATGATCGACCAGTAGTTATAGGCCTGATCCCGCGGGAACGGCGCCTGCA